>NZ_JAUBTB010000080.1:0-33017 GCF_036704965.1 Microcoleus sp. F10-B2
TTCAGCCTAAAAGTGTTTGGCTTCCAAGTTTTCACAACTGATAAAGAAATCCGACCCACATCTGCGGAATGTGGGATTTAATATTAATGTGCGATCGTCCACAAATTTATTAAAAGCTAAATCTTCAAACTTTAAACAATAATTAAACTTTAGCGAAGCCCATCGCAAATAACCAAGAATTTTGGCACTCTGCAATAAAGTCGGGCGGATATCTTGAGCAAAACGCTCAATTTTTTCTGTTGAACCGTGTTCCCTAAGCACCTTTTCCAGTGCTGGCGACTTCAGCAGCATAGTTTCAAGATCGTGAGTATCTGTTAAAAGCAAGTTTGGACTGAGTGGAACAGTTTTTTCTAATATGTCAAAGTCAGCATCAACAACAGCTAAAACGCCAGCAACATTAGCTTGTTCAAGGATATTTAGCACTTTCACAGCATTATCCTTGTTAAAGGCATTCTCTACACGACACTTTGTGGAGTGTACCAAGTTTTCCCATACCCGCGTATCTGTATCTCCCTCAGCGATTAAAAAAGAGCCGGGGTGTTGAGTTCGCAGCAGGCGAATTTTGTTCGCAATGCGATCGGGTGTAATGTATTCTCTCATTCAATTGGCTCTTGCAATTCCACTGTCAAATCCCAGCGATCGTTGATAATATCTGGAGAGTGAGTAGCTACAAGCACGTCAAAGTTTGCCAGCTTAATAATTTCTTGCAAATCTTTGAGAAACTCGACTTGCCACGCTACGTGCAGCGAAACTTCGGGTTCGTCAATTAGAATTAGCGAGTTAGGCTGAACTTTAAATAACAGTTCGTAAAAAAGAACTAATTCGTGCTGTTCTCCAGAAGATAAGTTTGTGGGCGATAAAGGATTGCCGTCAGGAGTGGTAAAGGTAAAACCCTTATCTTTGCGGATGGTCATTTTTTTATAGCGAAATCTAGTATTAATAATTCTTTTGAACAGCTCTATTTTATTAGCTATTTCCTGAAAAATCATGAGTTTTTTTTCTACATCTTCAATATAAACTGACAAAATGCTTTTGGTGCGCTCGTCTATTCCTTTTTCTACTTGAAAGTCGTGTTCTTCGTCTTTATCTAAAAGACCTGCTTCTATCAGACGAAAACGCTTCTCCTCTATTTCACTTAATTTGTTGTGCAGCGTCTCTTCTGTTAAATGAGAGGCTACTTTTTGGTTGACAACTCTTGCAGGAAAAGTTCTGTCAATAGACTGACATAGTGTACCGTATTCAGCCAGTTTGGTTTGGATATTTTTTGCAAGTTCTTGAGAATATGTCGCTACAGATGCTATCATTGAGACGGGTCTATATAATTCTAATTCTGAGTTGCGAATATCCGAAAAACTTAATAAACGTTGAACTTCTATGAAACGAATATTTAGAGACTTTTTTAGTTTTAATAGCCACTCCTCTTCTTCCTTAATCTCTGTTGGATCAATAGGCAAAAAATTGGCAAATCGCTGCAAAACATCTTCCAAAGAAAGTTGTTCCTTAGTCGGCAAATAGAACCAAGTTCTCGCTGCTATTTGTTTCAGATTTGGTACATAATTTTCTATAATTCTCAATGAAGATTTAAGTTGATTTATTGACTCTTTAAACAAGCTTGGAGAAAATTTGTATGACCGATTGAAACCTGTTTTTTTGAAGTGAACTATTAACTTAGTTTCTGATTTATTTTCACTATTATTTTCTAGATGTTTCTCCACTCTCAGAACGCTGCCATCATCAAAGTCTACCCGGAACTCTGTAAATGGAATAGTGCGAAGTTCTGAGTAGCGCGAGTTGAAAAATCCATTAACCATCCTCAACAAGACGGTCTTTCCGAACCCGTTTGGTCCGTGAATAATCGTAATTCCTTCTTCCTTATTTAAAGGAATGACATGGTTGAAAACTCCAAAAAGTTTGGTGACAGAAATTTTATTGATTCTCATTATTCCCTCTGGTTTAACTTAAAATCAGCATTTGAATGCTTGAGTGTCACAGACAAATTAGTCATGATGTACCTAAAATTCAACCAAAATTTCCTCGGCGCCGCCCAACAAACCCTGTGCCGCCTCTAACATACTCTCAGCAACATCTTTCAAATCTTCGCGACTTGCCAGATAAGTTTTCAAAGCTTCTAACGGTTCTATACTATTATTAGCATTCAATTCTGGCAACCGCGGTCTTGCTAGCTGACTGACTAATTCCGGCTGAATTGTGTAGCTGTGCGCTGCGCCCAAAAGTGCGTGCAATTCTGCGCTGTCGATTAAATCCAATTGTTCCGATCGCAATTGGTAAATCAATCTCACAACCGCGTCTTGTATCTCTTTCTTGCCAATAGCTTTAACTAACTCCGCCTGCGGGTTTTCCGATTCTGAAACATTCACTTTAATAGTCTGAAACACCCGCACGGGCAAAGCGCAAAATTCCCACTCTGCTTTCCCCCGTTCCAAATTAACTAACACAAAACCTTTATCTTCTTTCTCTTCGCTAAAATCAACTCGTTCGATGCTTCCCGGATAAATTACGGGCGGATTGTTGGCAGCATTGAGATTTTGGTGTTTGTGAACGTGACCGAGAGCAACGTAATCAAAACAGGGGCGAGTTAGCATGGAAACGGGAATGTTAAAACCTTTGCCAACTGCTAAAAAACGTTCGGCGCCCAAACTCGCTTTATCTGCCATTAAATGCGCTAAAAGTACGGTTGGTATGTCGGGGTTGAGGCGGCGAATTTCGCCTTCCATTGCGATCGTCAGTTTTTCGGTTAATAATTGGTTAACATCGCCCATAGACAGGCTTTCAGTCTCGGAACGTGTCATTAAGGTCGATCGAGTCAACCAAGGCAATGTTACCACCTGTACGGGCCCGCTGCGGGTTTGAATCAGGTGAGTGTCCAGGCGATCGCCTACAATAAACTTAGGTATCCCCAAAGTCCGGTAAATCCCCAAACTCGCGCCGCCTTGTCCCTGAGAATGTTGGTCGTGATTTCCTACTAGCAAAACCGTCGGAATTTGGGCGTCAACCAAGCGGCTGAATTGGCAAGCAAAAGCCTCTTTTACAAACGGTGGAGGCGTCGAATCCGGGAAAGCATCGCCGCCGAATATAACTAAATCTACGGGTTCAGAAATTGCTCTATCCATACATTTGCTCAGCGTCGCCGCGAAGTCTTCCAGCCGCGTATTTAAACCAGTTTCTGGATTAATCCGCCCGTGGGAAAAGCCGCTGCCCATGTGAATATCTGAAAGGTGAAGAATTTTAATCATTGTTTTTTCTAT
The DNA here is from genome assembly GCF_036704965.1 of Microcoleus sp. F10-B2. Lineage (NCBI taxonomy): Bacteria > Bacillati > Cyanobacteriota > Cyanophyceae > Oscillatoriales > Microcoleaceae > Microcoleus > Microcoleus sp. F10-B2. Next base: position 3,267 of record NZ_JAUBTB010000080.1, read on the forward strand.
TTGTTAGCTATCGTTTCGGTTCGGAGTGAGGACTTCAGTCCTCAGAAGCAGGATTTGCATTCCTGACTGCGAACCCAAGAAAGTTTTTTTCATACATCACAATATGATGCCGGGGACTTTTTCATAGATTTCGCTAATTGCACAACTAAAATTCGCACTAACAAATTCTACTCTATCTCCTTGTCCGTAAGTCTGAGAAACCCAGTTTCCCTCAGCATTGAGTCTAAAACATTCAATTTTAATCTCAGATTGAGTGATGAGTACGTATTCTTGCAAACTCGGAGAAGTTTGGTAATCGGCAAATTTATCGCCCCTGTCAAAAGATGCAGTTGAGGGAGATAGCACCTCAATAATTAGAGATGGATAGAGAATGAAGTCTTCGGTGGAACTTGTATCTCTTTCGTCGCAAGTCACCGCTACATCAGGATAGTAATAACAATTTGCCTCTTCCAGTCGTAATTTTATATCTGATGAAAGAACTAAGCAGGAACTCTCGCGGAGATGATTGTTAAGCAAACTTGCTAAATTTACTGAAATAACAATATGAGGTTTTTTTGCCCCGGTCATTGCATAAACGTGTCCGCGTCTGTATTCGTGTTTGATCGGGCTTACTCGTTCGCCTTCTAGGTACTCTTCAGGGGAAATGTAAAAATTATTTTTGCTAACAAACATTGATGTTTCCTCCGATATTTTTATTTGACACTATTGGTTAATAATCGCATCCCCGGGTGGGAGACGGCAGTGCCGTTTCCCTACAAATTCAACAAAATTCCAAAAATCGTGCGTGCCACAGTTTGCCGCTTTCTGTCAAACCCTGCGATCGCACTTTAATTTTGACACTTTTGGGGTTAGCCTCGTAGAGTCGGGCAATTTCCTGCATTTCCTCCCCGCTAAAACCCGTTCCCACTGTTCCTACTGGCACTAATTTGCCATCAATTTCTTGCGCTACTTTGACGGCGCTAAACGGCCGCCCCGCAACTTTTGTCGCCGTCAAACCCACAATAAACAAATCGTGTTCTTGACAGTATTTAGTTCTCACCATCGGATATTTCTTAACATCTTTGCCGCCGACATACTGGCAGTTGTGCAACACCCAAACTTCGCCTTCTTTATTTTCAGATTCCTGCTGATTTGCCAGGACGAGTTTTTCGGCTGCGGTGCGAAATGTCGGTACAACTTCAAAGGCCGGGGATAAATTAGCCAGCATTTCGCCAACTTCAACTCCGGCTGCAATTCGTTCGGATTCTGCCACGGTAGTTAAATCATTGCCTTTGAAAAACAAACTTTTAAAAATGGCATAAATTGCGCTGGGCTGGATTGTGGGAAAACCGCTTTCAATATTAACTGTAGCAGCTTGCGCGCCGGTGCGGTGTTCGCTGCCCGTACAGCTTTTGTAATACAGTTCGCCGTCTAAAACAAAGGTGCCAATTTTAGCGGCTGTGTCGATTAATGTGCGATCGATCTCAACCGATGCCTGTTGCCGCAGGTTAGTCGATCGCGATTGGTAGTATACTTTATCTGGCGTCGCAATGACCACTACTCGATTGCCGTCGCGCTTCGGCTGCCCCCAATAATCGGGATTTTCGATATAATAAGAACGATCGCTCGGCGCGTCAACTGGCTGCATCGTGACAATCCTTCCCGGCTGCAAGTGCGGCGGCAATTCGGCAACAATGGGATTGTTGGCAGTTTCTATTTTTGGGGCGGAAGTTGATTGTTTAGCAGGAGCGAAATCGGCGGTAGAATTGTTTGGAGTATTGAGGGCGATCGGCTTTTCTCCGGTTTCTAACTCAAACGCTTTTTTCCAAAAGCCGAGCGCGATTTCCGGGTATCCTTCCGACTCCGCGCACAGTGCAAAACCAATAACTTTTGCCGTACCAATTCCGCGCCCGTAATCAGCTAAATACTGCACGGCCCCCGCTTCTCCCATCAAGTGCAATCCTCGCGTGACGATGCGATTGTTCCAGCGTTCTCGAATGTCGGCGCTAATTTTTTTGGCTGCTTTTCGCTTGGCTTCGGCGTATTCGGTGCAGTCCATACTGCCTCCTTTATGTAGGGCTATTTATATACTATACTAAAGATTGATTTATTAGTCAATTGTAATTTGACAATTAGGTGGTGTGAATAAATTTAACTCTTTCATTTATGAACTAGATTTATTTTTTAACCGCAGAGGCGCAGAGGGCACAGAGGAAGAGAAGAAAGAGATAGTCAAGCGCGGTAATCTGTTGGCTGCCAATGCTAAGATAACTTCGATCGCGCATTGCGACCAATAAAGCCGTGAGTTGCGTCTTACTCGCGTTGGGTTCGCCCACTGGCGATCGCACGTTCGAGAATTTAATATCAAGTCTAATTGTACTCTTATGATGCGATTGATTTTGTACAGCAAACCCGGCTGCCACTTGTGCGAAGGGTTGCAAGAAAAACTCGAACAGATTGAAAGCCTGAACTTTCAACTCGAAGTCAGAGATATTACCGAACGCGATGACTGGTTTCAAGCTTATCAGTACGAAGTTCCAGTTTTGTTTAAAGTGCAGCCCCAGCCAACAAATTCTGCTGGCGAGGCTGCATTCTCTGCTGAAGAACTGTTGCCCCGTCCTTCTCCCCGCTGTAGTGTCGCCCAATTGGAGCAAATGTTACAGAAATATTTGCAAATCGATCCGTCACAATAATACGATTTACCCAAAAACTCAGGTTTTAATCCTGACCTCGGGGTGCTCGGTGTGCAGCTTACTCTAGGCCGAGAGATTTTACAGCGCGCATAAAAAAAACTTATGGTTTGCACCGCGCACTGCAAAAACCTGTAGAGATTGGCTCAAACAATGTGTTCCGCCAGTCATATTCAAGACATTCAAGCGAGGAGTTTTTCCGATGAAATTGAGAGAATTATTAGCAGCAGTTCCCAACATTTCCTTTGACGCCAAACACCCCGCCCTCGATGCCGAAGTCAAGGGTTTATCCACTAATTCCCACGCTTGTCAGGCGGGCGATTTGTTTTTGGGAATGCCGGGAACTCGGGTTGATGGGGGAGATTTTTGGCAAAGTGCGATCGAATCTGGTGCAGTTGCCGCCGTAATTTCCACCCAAGCAGCCGAGAAAACACCTTCCGAAGACGGGGGTAGTTGCGTCATCGCAGCAGCCGATATGGCTCAAGTTTGCGGTCAAATAGCAACTGCTTTTTACGGCAATCCAGCTAGCCAATTAAAACTTGTCGGCGTTACCGGGACTAACGGAAAAACTACAACAACTCATTTAATCGAATTTTTGCTCAATGAAATGCAGTTGCCGACGGCGCTTTTTGGCACGCTTTACACTCGCTGGCCGGGCTTCCAACAAACTGCACTTTACACCACACCTTTTGCAGTTGACCTGCAAAAGCAATTAGCAGAAGCTGTAGTCGCCGGATGCAAACACGGCGTGATGGAAGTCAGTTCCCACGCCCTAGCGCAGCAGCGAGTTTTGGGGTGTAGTTTTGAAGTTGCTGTATTTACCAACTTGACTCAAGACCATCTCGATTATCACCGCGATATGGAAGATTATTTTGAGGCTAAATCGCTTTTGTTTGGTTCGGATTACCTCAAAAATCGCGCTGTAGTTAATATTGACGACCCCTACGGGAAGCGGATAGTTGAAAATCTCAAATCTGAAACAGTTTGGAGTTATAGCACTAGCGACAAAACGGCCGATTTGTATGCTTCAGATTTGGAGTATCAGCCGAATGGAGTTAAGGGAATTCTGCACACCCCCAAGGGCGAAACGGCTTTTGTTTTGCCTTTAGTCGGTCAGTTCAATTTATCAAATATGTTGGCTGCTGTCGGTGCTGTTTTAGAATTGGGTTTAGATTTGTCCGCAATTGTGGAGAAATTATCTCAGTTTTCGGGAGTTCCGGGACGGATGGAACGGGTGCAAATTAGCCCGGAACAAGATATTAGCGTTATTGTCGATTACGCGCACACTCCCGACAGTTTGGAGAACTTGTTGAAGGCGTCGCGGCCGTTTATTCCGGGTCAGATGATTTGCGTGTTTGGCTGCGGCGGCGATCGCGATCGCACTAAGCGCCCGATCATGGGTAAAATTGTGGCAGAATTAGCCGATTTAGCTGTTGTTACTTCCGACAATCCGCGCACGGAAAATCCCGATCGCATTTTGGAGGATGTTTTAGCAGGAATTCCCGCCGCAGTAAAGCCGGTCGTGATGTGCGATCGAGCCGCTGCAATTCGCACTGCTATTATGGACGCTAAACCGGGAGATGGCGTGCTGATTGCAGGAAAGGGACACGAAGATTATCAAATTTTGGGTACCGAAAAAGTCCATTTTGACGATCGAGAACAAGCGCGAGATGCCTTGAAAGCCAGAATGAATTAGGTTAACTGAATTAGGTTAACAGTTAACTGTTAACAGTTAACTGTTAGCTGTTAGCTATTTGCTGCCTGGGAAATTAGTTGTATTTTTCAGTATTTATACAAAAGTAAAATCTGATTGGCACTAGATTATAATCGCCATAGAAAATATCGTAATAAAAACATAATTGTTGCTATGATAAAACTAACTGGTTATCCAATTCTCGCTCGAATCTACTCAGGCACTCGCACCCTAGTTTATCGCGGATCTCGCCTCTACGACCAAAAATCCGTCATCATCAAAGTGTTGCGGAACGAGGATCCCAACTTCAGCGAACTCGTGTATTTTCGCAATCAGTACACGATCGTCAAAAACCTGAATTTGCCCGGAATCATCGAAACCTAAAGCGCGGCTCATAATATTCAGGTTATGGAGAAAAGTTCTCTCTACCTCAAGAGATAGAGTTGATCCCAAATCCTCATTGAACCCTTCAATTATTCTACCTGAATACCCGGCAGATATTCTTTTACTATTTCCCAAGATGCCGCCAGGAGATTTCTTTTAAACAGGAATGTCGATTTCAGTGGAGATTTAACTTCACATTGTCCATCTTCTGGTAAAATTCAGAATAACTAGATTGTCCCGTGACTGAACGGCTTCAGTAGATTGCAAGAGGAAGACTTTTGCTAGTTCTAGATCCTATCTCAGCCAGAGTGGGCTAGAACATCCAAATACCCAATCACCTATACAAAGACTACCAGTTCCACATTTATGGCCATAGCAGAGCAAAGAATTAAAATTACCTATATCTTCACGCACCATATTCGTTGGGTTCCCTTTGAATTGGTCGCCAAATGTATCGATAAGAGTAAGTTCGCAATTGACTATATCATTCTTAATGAAGGCGATCCTATGATCTCCTTTTTAAGCCAGATTAATGTTCCTTGCACGGTTGCTTCCTATCAGGATTATAGCAATACCCCAGAGATAGTTAAATTTATCTATGAACACTTGATTAAAAATCAGACCGATATTGTTCAGACTCATTGGTTCGCCGGCAGCTTAGCTGGAATGCAAGCTGCTTATTACGCCCATGTTCCAGTACGAATCTTCAGCAGGGAACATCCTTCGATTAAATACTATTCGCGTCATGCTCCCAGCAAGCATCGCTTGATATGGGAATGTGCCACCAATATTATTGGTGCTACCAACTCATGCAAGCAAGGGATGATAGAAGACGGCATCCCCGAGCATAAAATCAAAGTTATACCAATGGGATTTGATATCAGTGAATTTGAGAATGTAGAGACTTCGCGTATTGAGCAATTGCGCTCTAAGTATCTAGCAAATCATCACGGCCCTGTTATTGGTGTAGCTGCGAGGTATGTCAAATGGAAAGGAGTTGAATACGTCATTGAAGCACACAAGCAGGTTCTCGAAGCTTATCCCAATGCAATCTTAGTTCTTTCAGGGACACATACAAATCGTGCCAACCTGGAGGAGCAAATTCGTAATGCGCGTAAAGAAGACATCGTTGCGCCTCAATACGAGGATATTATCAGCATCACAGACAAGTTGGCGGAATTACCCCAGGATAGCTATGTTGAAATCCCATTTGAAGAGGATCTTTTTGCTCTGTTCAAATTGTTTGATGTTTTTGTCCATGTGCCTACCAATCCTTTTCAAGAGACATTCGGCCTGGTATATGTAGAAGCAATGCTTTCTAGAGTTCCATCTGTGATTACGCTTGCAGGTTGCGCTTTGGATCGTGCTGTACACAAAGAGAATGCCTGGGTTGTTGATTACAAGAACAGCGATCAAATTGCCCAGGGGATATTAGCACTTTTAAGCGATGCGTGGCTGAGAAAAAACATCGTTAACAACGCCTTTCTCTGTGCCCAACAATACGACATCAAGAATCACATCCAACAACTTGAGGAATTTTACGTCCGCGAGCTTGAAAAGAGGAGATTTGACACTCAGTGTCCCTCTGTTAGATATTGAAGACCGATCATAAAGTCAATAAACTCCGAACGGTTGGCTATTTCTTTGATATAAGTCTCAAGATAACCTTTTGCTAAGTCACGCTCATTGATTTCCTGAAATTGATAGAAAGGCTGAGTGACAAACCCTTCTTTTTGTAGCAGAATGCTGGCTTGATACCAATCGATATTTGATAAACCAGACCACGGATCAAGCCCAAATCTATACTGTCCTTTCACGGTATCCACCGATAAGACTTCTTTTCCGTAGGCACGAAATTGATCGGCGATCCCTTGACGAACTTCATCCCAACGAGAGTTACTCCCCGGCCATCTAAAAATTACTGAGACATCAGCTTGTAAATCTGGCAGGAGAAGACAAGCATGGGCAGCACTTCCTCCACTGAAAATGATTTTGTTAGCGTTTTGATATACTGTTAATTGCTCAAAAAACTCAAATTTTTCCGGGTTAAATATTTTGTAACCTTGAGAAATAAGATATTCTTCAAAAAGTGATTCCCCAATAATTCTACCCATATTAGCTGGTAATTTAGACCGAGATACATAAATTTTATCTACGTTTTCAAAACCTGTAGGTTTAACCTGTGGAAATTGAAATTTTTTGAGGAAGTCCAAGAAAATAGGTTCAGGATTCTTGATGTCACTATAACGACCATATTTTTGACAGGGAATGATAACTTTTCTCAATCGAATCGGACGATCGGTAAAAATTAATTTTTGGTGAGGGATTTGGAAACCCGATAAAACCTGATAAATATAGTTATTTTTTTCTAAATAATCAGGCATACCCCAAGGGGTATAAAAAAATATATATGGATCGAACTGTCTAAATGCTTCATAAGCCCATAGACGACTAAGGGATTCGAGTAAAAAATGTCCAAAGTGATCGTTTAGCCTGCCACCGAAAAAAACAAGTTCCTCGATACTAGGAATTTGTGTACCGAAGTCTTCTTTCTTGTCAATCTTGGGCATTTCTTGATAGGGATCATTCCAATAATCTCGATCGATCGCTTCCTCAATTAGCTGGAAACACTCCCTATCAATTAACCCCCCAATGTCTTTTCCCATTCTGACATCTAGAGGAAAGGCAATGACTTCCTCACAGAGTAAAACATCTTTAATTAAGGTTTTTACTGTGGCGAGTTGGTTTTGATTGTCTTGTTTAAACATAAGTCTAAATCTTGATTCCAAGACGCACTTCCTTATCAATGCGTTTCAGCATGGGTGCTGGGACTTTACTAAAGTATTCATCAGTAGCTTGGCGCGATCCAGCCCAAGCCCCATAATCATCAATAATCAGCACACCACCTGTGGAGAGTCTAGGATAGAACTGCTCTAACTCAGCGGCTGTGGATTCATACCAGTCGGTATCTAGACGCAGCACAGAAATAGTTTCTGGCTTAGTTGTTTTCGATGTCTCCAGAACGTCTCCTTGTACATAATGAATCTCAAACTCAAAATTATGGGCAAAGAAAGTTGCTTGAACTTCTTCCAATAAAGCGTAACACCAGCCAATGTTATCGGCATATTTCTCCATCATTTCAAAGCCGACATTTCCCCGTTTGTCCACATCAATTTCGGTTGGGGCTGTCATACCATTAAAGGTATCGTACAGATATAATTTACGATCGCTAACCTTTCGCGCCTGCAAAATCAAGGCTGCTAGTAAAGAACTTCCTCCTCTCCAAACGCCGCACTCGACAATATCTCCAGGTATGTTGCGATCGAGGACATAGTTCACCGAGGTATAAAGGGCAAAGAGTGCTTCTTTACTGGTCATTGTGTAAGGAAGTACTTGCTCAAATAGTTCCAAGAACACGGGATCTTTGTCAATATCTGGTGTGACTCGATCCTTGATAGTTACTTGATGCTTTGTGGAGAAAACGATCGTGCGCTCAGTACTCATAACAATAAGGACAAGGAGGAATATTTTGACAGGATAAGGGTTGCAAATTCACTTAACCCAATGGTTTACTGGGAAGTCATCGATCTAAATCTTAATCGCAAGGCGTACTTCCTTATCAATGCGGATTAACATTGGCCCTGGAACTCCACTAAAATAGTCATCCGTAGCTTTGCGCGATCCTGCCCAACAGCCATAATCATCAACGATCAGAACGCCTCCTGTGGAGAGTCGAGGATATAGCAGTTGAAACTCAACGGCTGTGGATTCATACCAGTCGGTATCTAGACGCAGAACAGAGATGGTTTCTGGCTTAGTCGTTTTTAACGTCTCCAGAACGTCTCCTGGCACAAAATGAATCTCAAAATCAAAATTATGGACGGAGAAAGCTGCTTGAACATCTGCCAATGAAGCGTAACACCAACCAATGTCGTCCCCATATTGCTCCATCATTTCAAAGCCAGTACGCCCATATTTGTCCACGTCAAATTCGGTGGGAGTTGGCATACCCTGAAATGTGTCATATAAATACAGTTTGCGATCGCTAACGTTTCGCGCTTTCATAATCAAGGCAGCTAGTAAAGCACTTCCTCCTCTCCAAACGCCGCATTCCACAATATCGCCAGGTATGTTGCGATCGAGGACGTAGTTCACCGATGTATAAAGGGCAAAGAGAGCCTCTACGCTGGTCATTGTATAAGGCTTTACCTGCTCAAATAAATCCATGAAAACCGGATCTTTACCCATATCTGGTGTGATCTGATCTTTCATGGTTGCTTGATGCTTTGTGGAGAAAACGATCGTGCGTTCAGTAGTAATCATAAGAAACAGGAGTAGAAATAAATGGACGGGATGAGGACTGCAAAACTTTCGTGATTATATGCGAAACAGATTAATAAATCATTTTTTCTCCTTTTTTCTCCTTGATTACGATTGATGGCTGCGTTCGATGATTAGACCTTCATTTCCTCGTAGCTCAAGGGTGTGTCCCAGTTGCCCTCCCTGACGATCCATGAATGTAGAGAGGAGAACTTTTGACTGGCTACGAAACTCCACTGGTAATATCCATTCCTGGTATTGGGAACTGAAGTTCAATGCCACAACGAGATTCGATGTCTCGTCAAAGCGTCGGTAGCAGAAAAGCTGTGATGGTGAGTATAAAGAAATGTAGTCACCAAGCTGCAGTGCCTGTTGTTGCCGACGCAAGCGCAAAAGTGCCTGGGTGAATGAGAGACATGACCGAGAATCATGCTTCTGGGCCTTGACATTGATATTCCTGCAGTCATGAGTGATCGGCAACCAAGGCTGGACTGATGCCGAACAGAAGCCCGCATTAGCAGAGTCATCCCAGAGCATCGGCGTGCGCTCAGGATCGCGTCCCACCCCAATACCGGGAGCTTTTTTTTCCCAAGGATCTTGGATGTGTTCGGAGGGAATCCAGGCATCCTCCATTCCGAGTTCCTCTCCGTAGTAGATCGTTGGTGTACCGCGAAGGGTGAGCAGTAACATCATGCCGATTTTGGCTTGATGAATCCCAATTCTGCTGGCGACGCGATGCTTGTCATGATTACCCAATGACCAATTGGGCCATGCACCTTCAGGTAGCAGTCTCTCGTAACGATCGACAATTTCTCGGACGGACTCAGCACTCCACTGCAAATCAGATGACATCAATTCGGAATTGAGCGGTAAATGAAATTCGTCATTTGCTCCGTAGTGCTTAACTATTTCTTCTAGTGATTTGTATAGCTCAGCAATCAAAAGCCGATCGCCATACCCATCTACCAGCGTCCGCAGCATCCGATTGAAATCGTGAATTTCCGGTATATTTTTGCTAAAGACTTCAAACAGGCGATCGGATGGTTCCATGCCGGGATGCCAGTCGGGATTCACGGGATTATCTCGAAACTGCAAATCCTTGTAAGCGCGATAGGCCGCATCAACTCGAATTCCATCCACCCCTCGCTGCAACCAAAAATGCAGTACATCCAACATCGCCTGTCTGGCATCGGGGTTGCGCCAATTGATATCTGGCTGTTCCTTGAGAAACGAGTGTAGATAGTATTGCCCTGTTCGATCGTCCCATTCCCAGCCAGAAAGCCCGTCGAAACGTCCCAGCCAATTATTGGGAAGGCTACCATCTGGCTTTGGATCTTTCCATATGTACCAGTCTCGCTTGGGATGAGAACGGGAACTGCGGGATTCAATAAACCACTGATGTCGATCGCTAGTATGGGCGGCAACAAAGTCAATCAAGACCTTGAGATTGCGATCGTGCAAATGTCGTATCAAACTATCTATATCTGAAAGGGTTCCAAAGACGGGATCGATATTTGTATGGTCGCTAACATCATAACCAAAATCGGCCATTGGAGAGGGATAGTATGGTGTCACCCAGATGGCATCTATCCCAAGCCATTCTAAATAATCCAGTCGCTGGATAATGCCACGGATATCACCGATGCCATCTCCGTTCGAGTCCTGAAAGCTGCGTAGATAAGTCTGATAAATAACAGCAGACTTCCACCAAGGAGAATGAGACATTACGGTCATGGGTAATTAGAATCAATAAAAAGAGCAAGATTTCTTCGCTCAGGATTTGGTAAGCTGTCGCGCATTTAAATTGTATATTCTCTGCGGGCTACGAGAGCCCACCCCACAAGACGGGGAATTGTTTTTTGACAGACAATTTAAATGCCGCAACAGCTTATAGTACCTAAACCATCACGATCGCTGCGGATCGTGAAAAGACTTGCCAGCATGGATGGATGCTACTGTCAGTGTTGAACCGTCGATCGGATAATATCATAATCCCTTTTTGGTTACTTTGACCGTAAAAAAAGGCTTTCGCCTTGCGGTCTCTGGATTTTAGCCATTCTCAATAATTTATTCTTCGCCAGGCGAAAGCCTTACAAACCAATAGTCCGGACAAAATCTTGGGGGGTTTTAGCGGCCCAAAGCCAGAGCCTTCATAAGTGCAACCATTTTAATCAAAATCTGCTCGGGAGCTAAGGGATGAGAATTAAATAAAATCCACTTTTCATGACTGTTGTGGGATGGGCGTCCCGCCCGTCTATCGGGGACGGGCTACGAGAGCCCATCCCACAAGAAAAAAGGGAAATTATTTAATTGACGATCCTAACAAGCAAATAAATCGGCGAATACTAGGATGACCGCCCTGTCAAGCTTACCGCCTCGTAGAAAAAACTGTCCTGAGTATTGACAAACCATTAGTTCCAGAAAATAATCTACCGAAAGTCACAAAAGAGGGATAATGATTGCCTAAATGATTTAAGTAGATCCATTCTCCCATATCCCTGTTTCATCTTTTAAGGAAGTAGGACTGAGAAGATTTACTTCACAAACAGCCTCTAAAGAAACATCATTGATATGATCCCTCAAATTCAACCTTGGATTGACGATAGTGAATGGCAAGAAGTTAAGCGGGTGATGGAATCAACCTACTTAACCGAGAATAAGGTGACAGAGGAGTTTGAAGCTGGCATTAGGGCTTTAACGGGGGCAAAGCACGCCATTGCTGTTTGCAACGGTACTGCTGCCTTATACTGCATCCTCAGGGCTCTGGATATCGGTCATGGAGATGAAGTGATTGTTCCCAACCTGACTTTTGTTGCTTCCTCGAATGCGGTGATTATGGCAGGGGCGAAGCCCGTCTTTTGCCCAGTTAGAGCAGATACCCTGTGCATCGATCTAGAGGCAGCCGCAGTGCTGGTCAATGACAAGACCAAAGGGATTATGCCTGTCCATTTGTACGGTCAAAGTGCAGATATGGATGCGGTACTCGCCTTTGCTAATCGCTTTGATTTGAGGGTGATTGAAGATGCAGCACAGGCGATCGGAGTAGAGTTCAACGATCGTCATGTCGGCTATTACGGAGAGGCAGGTGCCTTTTCATTTTATGGCAACAAAACGATTACCTGCGGTGAAGGTGGGATTATTCTCACCGACAGTGATACTATTGCCCAGACCTGCCGCCGGCTTAAGAATCACGGGCGATCGCGTCGCGGCACGTTTATCCACGAACATATTGGCTTTAATTTTTCCATGACAGAAATGCAGGCAGCCATTGGTGTTGCCCAGCTCAGAAAGCTACCTGCAATTATTAAGCGCAAACAGCAAATTTATGAAGCTTACATAGCTGGTTTAGCAGGTATACCCCAGTTGAAGCCGATCTTTATAGACCCGCGGTGTAAGCCCGTCCACTGGTTTACCTCTTTCTTTGCGGAAAACCGGGCTGAACTGGCTGACTATTTAGCAAATCGGGGAATTCAAACCCGACTATTTTTCTGTCCGCTTCATCTTCAACCTTGCTATCAAGACTGGACCGATCCCAGCATGACCTATCCCGTCAGTACATCTGCTTATGAGCGAGGAATTTCTTTGCCATCCTCTTATAGTTTGACTGATGAAGAACTAGATTTTATCATCGGCGAAATTCAACAGTTTTATCAGCTTTGCGAGCGATTGAAAAGTGCTTGAATCTCCCCTATCCCAAACCTCCGAATATCTTGCCTGCCGCGATCGGGTAGTTGCGGCTGTGGCAGATTTGCCCCAGGGTAAAGCGTTATCTGAGGCGCTGATTGCAGGTCGCGATTTTCTTCACTCGATCCATCCCGATGAGGTGGCAGGCGTAACCAGAATTCTGGTGCGGGAAGGGCATGGTCCTCAAAATCTCAATGATGAGCCGCTTGACACGCAGTTCCATGCTTATTTGGAAGCGGTGATTAATCCCCAGATTCGTAGTGGCCTCCTCGCAGATGGTACTAAACCCAGAAGCTATGACGATCGCAAAGTCCGCTGGTCTGGGGCTGGAGTGGCTGGATTCTGGTCTCGCAGTCAAGACACGCTCACCCTGGAAGTTGGACCCACTAGCTACCCGCGTTGTCGTCTGGATTTGACTCGCAGTTCGCTGGAAGCACTCAAGCTGATGATGCGCGGACTGACAACTTACCAAGATCCCTACGCCTATTTTGCTAGGGGAGTTGGGGTTGCGGTGGTTCCGCTGACTGCGGATGGTAATGTCTACATTGGTAGGCGATCGACTTCATTGGATTACACAGGCGTTCTCAATTTTGTGGCGGGTTGGGCTACATTTTCTCCTAGATCTCAAGACATCAATTTTTATCAAGATGCTCAACGGGAATTGTGGGAAGAAGTGAATGTTGCCATGACCTTAAATGACACGAATACTCGGTTTGTTGGCATATCTGGCAACCCGCTCACGGGGGAAGTTGATTTGGTCTTTGTGGTGCAAACAGAAATGCCCGATCGCCATTTTCGATCGGGTCAGTGGGAAGAGCATTCTTGTTTGGTTGGCATTCGCAGTAAAGCTGAAGCTGAAGTTCTGCTGGAACATGGACTGTTACCCGGAGAGCAAGAACCTTGCGCTCTGATGTTTTCCTCTCGCTTGGGCTTAGAATACTTAGTTCAACAGCATTGGTGAAGGGTAGATAGAAAATACCTGACCGCGCTGGCAATCAAATATTTTGAACAGGATGAAACTCTATGCAATGGCTCAATGAACCCACCCAATGGACAGACTCGGGCGATCGCTTGATTGTCAAAACTTCTCCCAAAACAGATTTCTGGCGAATTACCCATTATGGGTTTATTCGTGACACCGGACATTTTTACTTTGATTCCATCAGCACTGATTTTGTTGTTGATGTCAAGATACGCGGCAATTACAAGGATCTCTACGACCAGGCCGGCCTCATGCTGCGTGCCGATGAAAAGCATTGGATCAAGACAGGCATTGAATATGTTGATGGCGTACACAATCTGAGTGCTGTCGTTACCCATGACTATTCAGATTGGTCAGTCATTCCCTTGCCGAATCCCCCTGATGTTTTACACTTGCGCGTTGAACGCTGTAAAGAAGCTATCCAAATTTTCTACTTAAATGAAGCTTCTAACTATGCAATGCTCAGAATGACGTATTTACCCTATGAAACGCTTCAAGTAGGAGTTATGTGTGCCTCCCCAGACGGAGATGGATTCGAGGTGACGTTTGAGGATTATCAGGTCAATGCTACAGGATCGTAATCTTCCTTTGGGCCCACTTGGAAATTTGTCGGTGAGTATTGTGATGCTGAACTCACACTTTGGCTATCAATCAACCTTCTCAAAAGCCTGAATCTGGCTGACAATATCTGACATTGGCCAATATCCCCAGGACTCTGTAATCTGCTGGTTCTCAATCTTAAATATTTCTAACGCCTCAAATTCTACTTTCACTCCAGTGGCAGCCATACCAACAAACTCACCCAGGTGCGTAGCTGTAAAGTGACCTCGAAATACAACTTTGTCATTTTCCTCAATGAGATCGTCAATCACTACTTTGATATCTGGAAAGGCTTTGTGAGTCCCCCTCAGTATCTCAATCGCATCCTCGACGCTTCGCACTTGAGGTAGCCCGTGATCTATATAATTTGGCACAATATACTTGTATGCCGCTTCGTAATCTTGATTGTTATAGATTTCAAAAAACTGTTTAACTACTTCCTTATTAGTTAGGCTATTCATACAATTTCATTTCTACTTTGACAGGTAAATTATACACGAAGGCTGTTACGTTGTAAACTTGTATTCTTGAGTTTCCAGAGCGATCGCATACGTTTCTTAACATTTTCAGTAGTTTTGTGAAAGTTGCATAAATTCTGACCTACTTTCCTCCCTTGCCTACAACTGATACCAGTGCTCGATCGATTGCTGCCAATACGTCCGCATCCAGTTGTATTCCTGATGCAGCAGCGTTATCAACAATTTGTTCCGGACGACTAGCACCGATAATGGCTGAACATACGTACTCAGACCGCAGTACCCAAGCCAGAGCTAACTGTGGCATACTCAACCCTAAGTCTTGGGCAATGGGCTTCAGTTTCTGTACTGCTGTTAGAATGCGATCGCTAAACAACTCCTCCAGCAAAAACCAATTCATTTTTTCATTGGCAGCGCGAGAATTTTGAGGTGGAACTTGCCCTGGCTGGTATTTGCCTGCAAGTACACCTTGAGCTAATGGCGACCAAACAATCTGACCAACACCATTAGCTGCACACAATGGAAAGACTTCTGCTTCTGGGTTGCGCCACAGCATAGAATACTGAGGCTGACTGGAAACAAAGCGTTCAACATCAGCAATATTGAACGCAGATTGAATTTGCTCTGGACTCCACTCGCTAAAGCCGATGTAACGAGCTTTTCCCTGACGCACTACCTCAGTGAGTGCCGTCATTGTTTCCTCCAAAGGTGTGTTCGGATCGTAGCGATGGCATTGATACAAGTCAACATAATCGGTACGCAATCGGTTTAAAGAAGCATCGATTTGTTTTCGGATCTGGGCTGCTGAGAGTCCTCGGTCAGTAGGTGACGTGGGAAAGAAGACCTTGGTCGCTAGGATATAGGACGATCGCTCAATTCCTTGCAATACTTCCCCTAGAAATGACTCAGCACCACCAGCCGCATAAGAATTAGAAGTGTCAATGAAGTTAATACCAACGTCAAAGGCTTTGTAAATGCAAGCCTCTGCATTTTGCTGTTCTACACCCTCACAAATACCCCAGGAACCAAGACTGATTTCTGAAATATGCAATTCGCTGTTACCCAATTTTCTGTATTTCATTTGTATTTCTTATTTCACTGTTTTTTTGCTCTTCATTTACGAAACAATGAAGATAATTCGTCACAATAGTTGTAACCTTCCCAAATACTACAGGGCAATGATGGTTTTGGCGGTATTTTCAAGATAAATTAAATTATCAGTTGGGAATAGCCTCCTTTTCCTCATTTGATTGCAAAGTCATAGGTATCTGTATTCCCGAAACTAACGTGCAAGATAACATAAATACGGATAAAGCTAACCATAAAAACTGATTGCTATGAAAATAAAATGTTGCTAAACATAGAAATATCAGTCCCAGTAAGCCACTGACAAAGTACGTGTTGCGTACAGCCGATCCCTCACCCAAGCCAGAAAAATATCCATCTAGAATATAAGCAACTCCCGCGCCCACTAAAACAACGGGTATCCAAAGGATATAAATTTTAATGGATTCTATCAATTCTGAATGGCTAGTGAACAGATGAAATATAGGGTCAGGAAAAAAGACAGCAGCCAGCCCAACTACTAAACTAATCGCTAGATTAGTTGCTAATGCAATTTGCAAAAGTGGCACAAATTTATGTGTTGTTCCTTGACCTTGAAAATTACCGATTAAAGTTACAGTAGCGTATTCTACTCCATCACACATATACATACTTATTGCTACTATTTGGAGGAGTAAAACATTTTCAGCCAGAACCTCAGTACCCAATGTTGAGCTAAAAGCATTGAAAAGGACAAAAATAGATACGATAACTATAGACCTAACAGATAGATTGCCATTCAGAACAAAAGCAGTTTGGAATGCGGACAAATTTAGGGCTTTTCCTGTTAAAGTACCTATTTCTTTTAACGAAAATTCACGGCTAATCATCACCAGCGCTACAAATAAGGTTAGATACTGGCTAATAGCCTGCGACAATCCCGCCCCCATGCTTGACCAATCCCAAAGGACAATGAAAAGGTAATTCAGTGCAATATTAGCAACATTCCCAATAATAGTGAGTAAAAGAACTTTGCGGTTTTGTTCTCTTCCAAGAAACCATCCAATTAAGACTAAGTTGACGAAAGCAGCAGGCGCTCCCCAAATCCGACTATTAAAATAAGTAATACCTGCAAGTTGCACATCGGGCGCAGCATTCAACAACATAAAGCCTAGCTTCCCCAAAGGGTATTGCAGCAGCAGAAAAAGCATACCCAATCCCAAAGCGATTAAAGCATTTTGTAGCCCTGCTAAAAGTATTGCTTCTCGGTCATCTCGCCCAACTGCTTGAGATGTAATTGCAGTTGTTCCTGACTTGATAAAAGAACAACTTTCGTAGAGAAAATCAAACAAAATAGCACCTAATGCCACTCCTGCTAAATAACTAATGTTTGACAGGTGTCCCAGGAAAGCTACGCTGATTGCACCGGATAAGGGTATTGTAATATTAGAGGCTACGTTGACAGCAGCCATTTTTAGAAAGCGATATACAAAGTCGTATTGAAGCAATGTCAAAGTTCCTTGAGATAGATACTCCAGTCTAGTTTATCAGTATTTTTTGCCTAATGCCAACTTGATATGAAGTCAAGCAGAATCAAGGCACGAGAATTAGGAAGCTAGCTCCCTGGGTGTAGCGGCCCGCAATTATAAACAGTCCGGCTTGCAATCAAATAGGACTTACACATTGACAAAATAACGCAAATATGTATCAACTGCTAACTTTATTGGATGCCTTCGGGAAGACAAGTTTGCGCGATCGCAAACAGTTGCAAAAGCCCCATAAATGAAGAATCCAATCAAGGACGGAATTTTGCCGATTTTCAAGCCCATCCCAATCAAAGGACTATTCTGACAAAAGTAGAAGGTGAACAGGTAAAAATTGCCATCGCCGATAGCGGAAACGGAATCTCAGAAGAGCTGAAAGATCGGATTTTTTACCATCTATTTACCACTAAACACGCGGGCCAAGGTACTGGGTTTTGTCTGGCGATCGCGCGTCAAATTGTAGAATAAAAACACGGCGGCAAACTGAGTTGTATTTCTGCACCGGGAGAAGGAACGGAGTTTGTCATTGAGATTTTAATTGATTAATGCGATCGGGCTGTAGGGGCGGGTTTTACCAACAGTATTTGAGGCTAACAAACAATTTATAAAAACCCGCCCCCACCCAACCAATAACCCAGATTAACATGAGGTTCGATCCCCTCCCAAAAATATCAATTCGGATTTGTCGTAGGGCTGGGGCGGGTTTTACCAACAGTATTTGAGGCTAACAAACAATTTATAAAAACCCGCCCCCACCAACCAATAACCCAGATTAACATGAGGTTCGATCCCATTCAAAAAATATCAATTCGGATTTGTCGTTGGGCTGGGGCGGGTTTATTATATTGTTCGTTTCTGACATAGATGGTTGGTTAAACCCGCCCCTACAGATTTTGCCAGTAATTAATAACTATTGCAGCGGCAAAAATACCGTCATCACCTCACCCTTTTCAGGTCGCTGGCGAATTACCAACTTCCCGCCTGCAGCCCGAAATAAATTCTTAGTCACGCTTAAATTTAAACTCAAACTTCCCGTCTCCGGCTGCACCATCAACAAAGGCCCGATCGATCGCAAAGGAGAATTCGCCTTAGCTGCAAAAGCCGATGCGCCATTACCTTCAGGTAGGTGTTCCGATTCCAACTGCAACTTTAACTGATCGCCCGCCAATGTCACCTCCACCTGAATGCGACTCCCCGATGGCAAAGTTCGAGTAAAATTCTCAATCAAATTAGTTAAAACCTGATCCAACATCGTCGGATCGCTGACTACCGCGGGCAACTTTTTCGGAACAATAACTTCCAAAGTGTGGTTGCGCACAGCCGCCTGTTTTTGCCAGCGGGGAATGCTATTTTGCAGCACTTCACCGAGGGACATTGCTGTTAGCTGCACGCCCGAATTTTTGGCTTGCGACATTTCCAATTCCACGGCGCGGAAAATTAAACCGAAGCGATCGATCTGAGCGGTACACTCAGCATCAATCATTTCCAAACGCTTGACCACCACTGGCTCGAGTTTGGGACGTTTCAGCAACAATCGAGTCAGCGTGCGAATGGTAGCCAAAGGTGTGCGGACTTCGTGGGCGATCGCCTGTAGCAATTCCACCTCTTTAGTAGCCAGAGGAATTGGAGATTTGCAGTTGATATCTGCAGCCGATAACTTTTGACGCCTCGGGCTCAAACCATCATCAATTCTTTCATCCTTTACCCTGCCTGCTTCCTCTTTCCCAACCGGCAAATTATGCAACAGCAAGCGGCTGAACTGCATCACTGTTTGATAATTTGGAGCAACAGGCGAAAACTGCTCGAACAGCGCGTCTAATTTAGTAGAATTATTAGTTACTTGGCTAACTGGCAAATTGAAACTGCCGTCAGAATTGACAAGCAAACAGTCGCTTTCAGTCACCCTGCGCCGCAAAACTTCCCAAGCTTTGGCGACTACTTGCGGGTCGAAAGAAAATAGAAAAGCCGGAATTCCCGCAGAATTTTCACCCAAAACCATAACCAGGCTAAAACTAGCAGTTAAAACCAAACAAAACTGCTCGTGCGCCAAAGGGTCGCCGATCGCCAAAGCCAAAGCCGGGGCCGCCGCAGGCACAGATATTTGCTCATCAGCCGCCGGCAGTAGAGCTAAAGTTTGTCTAGCACGAAAAGACCACAAAGCTGCATCGCTGTCGGGAATACTGGTAAAAATCCAATTGGCAAAGCCGTCGGCCAAAGCGGGGTCAGTCAAAACCGAAGAGGGGCCGGACAACACCAATCCCTGACAGGAATTGGGGATGGTCGATCGACAAATTGCTCGATCGGCATTTGTTTTTTGTCCTGCTTTTTGCCGGTCGAGCATTTGATTCAAAGCTGCGATCGCCCCGTACCATTCCTGTTCAGCTTTCAGCCGAGCAGCCCCGCGGCTGGCAGGACACCGATGGCGGTTGTTTTCTCCTGCCAACTTAGCATCAAAGAGACTCAGGTCATTTTCTTGGCCTTCGGAGGCTAAAATTTCGCTTATTGTCGGTAAAAAGTAAGTATTCACAGTTATAAACCCACCTTCGGAGGCATGAAGGGTGAAGTATTTATGTATAGGAAAGTTCAGGAGTTAGGAGTCAGTCGATTTTAGATTTTAGATTTTAGATTTTAGATTTACCCCACAGATAAATCTGGGAGCTTGAACTTTGGTCTAAAATTTTTATCTTTCCACGACTTAAGTACGTGGCACGGTATCCGTTTTTGGGCTGGGTCAAGCACCAGCACGATCGAAAAATCCCGCATAATTTCTTGCGCCTTCCTCCTAACTCACAGGATATCCACATTTGCCAACTAACGATATTGGCAGAACCGTACCAATAAGTCGCAATCTCCGCGCTTGGGGCGATATTTTGTACGATCGCCCTAACAAAAGTGCAAAATGAAGTAAGTTAAACACCGTGCTTTCCTTATGCCCACCTCGATCGCCGACTCGAAAAATCTGCTGTCAGACTTAATGGCACGCTACCGCAACCAAGTCGATTATCTGGCAATTCGACTCGAAGAAGCCGAAGGCACCGACATCCTGCTGCGGGGCGAAAAAATTGAAACCCTCAGCGAAGGAGTCTCAATTGGCGGCCAAGTCCGAGCTTGTTACAAAGGCGGCTGGGGCTTTGCCAGTTTTAACCGACTTTCCACCCTCGCCGAAAGAATCGAAGAAGCCATCGCCGCGGCTAAACTGATCGGCGAAGAAGAAACGATTCTGGCACCTGTCACCCCAGTACAAGATATTTGCTTGCTGCCGCTGACAGGAACAGACCCCCGTCTGGTTCCCCTAATTGACAAAAAGCAATTGTGCGATCGCTACGCGGCCATCCTCCGCAGCATTGACCCCCGCATCGCCACAATCTCCGTGCGGTACGGCGACAGCACCCAGCGGATGATCCTCGCCACCTCCGAAGGCACCATGCTCGAACAAGGTTGGGCAGACATGGAAATGCGGTTTGCCGCCACGGCCCGCAGCGGGGAAACCGTACAAACCGGCCGCGAAACCACGGGTTCCCGCAAAGCTTACGAAGATTTAACCGATCTCGATGTTCAAGTTCGCAGCGCCGCCCAGAGAGCCGTAGATTCCCTAGCCTTACCCCCCGTCCAAGGCAACACCTACACCGTCGTCATCGACCCAATTTTGACCGGATTGTTCGTCCACGAAGCCTTCGGACACCTTTCCGAAGCCGACATGGCCTACGAAAATCCCGACATTTTGGAAATTATGACCCTCGGCCGCCAGTTCGGCCCCAAAAACTTGCAAATTTTCGACGGTGCAGCGCCAGAGGGACACCGGGGCAGCTATTTCTACGACGACGAAGGCACTCCCGCGACTACGACTCAGTTAATTAAAGACGGCGCTTTAGTCGGGCGGCTGCACTCGCGGGAAACTGCGGGCAAGTTGGGAGAAACGCCTACTGGCAATGCTCGCTGTTTGAATTATCATTATCCGCCGATCGTCCGCATGACGAATACTTGGATCGAACGGGGTGACACGCCAGTTGCTGACCTATTTTCGGACATCAAAGAAGGAGTTTATGCGCGCAATTGGCAAGGCGGCATGACTAACGGCGAAATGTTTACTTTCAGTGCCGGCGAAGCTTGGATGATCCGCGACGGAAAACTCGACAATCCGGTGCGGGATGTTACTCTTTCGGGTAATGTTTTCAGCACTTTAGCCGATATTGAGGCGATCGGCGACGATTTTTACTGGGATGAATCCGGCGGCTGCGGCAAGGCAGGACAAAGCGGTTTGCCGGTCGGCTGCGGCGGCCCTAGTTTGCGGATTCGCGATGTCGTGGTTGGCGGCGAAGCTGCGGAAGAAGATTAAAGCTGCAAAAGTTGAAAAAATTAAGGTAAAGCGCCAGATTCCTACTCGCGCTTTACCTTGATTTTTTCAGTGCAACATTTCGCGCCGGTTTGTGGCCTGTGATATCTTGAGTACGCTTGGTCAAAAAACCGGAACAGTCAAAAATTAGGTGTTGAGTCGTCAAATACCTCTAAAAAATCGGTTTTTTGGTACGCAGTACGTAAGTCCTGAATTAATGGATGGAAATATTCAATTTTTCTCCTCTTCTCCCAATTTTCGATTCTCCCCGTATTTACCTAATTCCCAACAGACAATTATCGCTTTTTTCGCCTTTATCTCCCGCTTCCTCGTTCTGGCGGCGTATCTTTATCGTTATCTGCGTAAAAGGTCTGAGTTTCGGCTAAGGCGGTTAAAATTTCGGGATCGGAGTTGTGTTGAGCAAAAAAGGTCGATCGAGTTTCTAAGCTTTGAGCGTTAACTGCGGTGCCGCTCAGTAACAGGCTTGACATCAGGATGGAAGAGTAAACGCGCATCATCAATTTTGGTGTTTGTATTTTCCCCTTCTTGATACGCAATCTGTACTCTGCTATCAGGATAAAAAAAATTAATTGCGGCGAAACCATCAATTAGTAATTTACTGCACCTGCACTTTTTTTTAGTTTTGGTTAAAAGCGGGTGAAATCCATCATCTAGCTCGCTTGTTCGCGGATAATTTCTAGTTATCTCCTACTGGCGGGCAACCAGCAGAATTCAAGACCGTGTTCAAAAAAAGAATGCTATTCTATGCCCGTGTTCCCAACCCTGGTAGTTATATAGCAATCCTTGCAGGAGTGGTAAATTTTTTACCCCACCCCAACCCTCCGCGAACCCGCTCTGAGTCCGTAAGAAATTCACAAATGATGCGAGGATTGCTATAAATCATTCCCAAGTCTAAGGGAGCATCTCATATTTGTAAAAACACTTTTTCTGGCTCTTTCCTTCTTCCTCTTTCCCCGCAGCAAGAGAGCCTCGCAGCAAGAGAGCCTTAAAACTCCAATTTCTAGCTTAACTGCTTTCATTGAGATGCTCCCAAATCTAAAATCTAAAATCTAAAAGGGTCTGACCCCTGGAATCCTCTTGAAACAATCTGCAAATAAGGAAACGAAAACCGCAAACTATAAATTTTTAATACTCTTCAGATTAATTTCATAATTTATTGATATTAGGATGCCACCCTCGAATTAAAGACAAAATAGCAAAGTACAGAGGCGCGTCATCAGCACCCTACATATAAATTAAATTTTTGGGTGCACGAGATTCCTTAAAGCAAGCAATGTCTAATCCTTCAGATTAACTTCATAAATGGTTGCTACGGTATTTTTAAAGGAATTGTGAACGTTTGTTGTTGTTTTTTTCTGCTCTTGCTTTTTGTCAAAATGGCTAGCGCGCCGCTCCGAAGGACGAGTCGAAAGCGGTTCTGGAAAAACAGCCAGTTCACAAAATCGTGGAGTCAATCTCAAATCTCAAATCTCAAATCTTACATCGACTGACAAGCGAATTTCAAAGGTGGTACCCGCCACGTGATTTATCTCGCGCAAGTCAATCCCAAATCTCAAATCTAAAATCCTCAAGCCCCCGAATTTATCTCGCGCAAGTCAATCCAAAATCTAAAATCTAAAATCTAAAATCTAAAATCGACTGACTTGCGCATCTATCTGCACGAACAGCGAATCGAGGGTTGACGAGTTGTCCAAAATAACATCAGCTTGTTGGCACTTTTGAGCTAGCGGCAACTGGGCGTTAATGCGGGCATTAGCTCGATCGTAACTCAAGCCGTCTCGCTGCATTAGCCGTTCTAACTGCACTGCGGGCGAACAGTACACCACCCAAATTTCGGTACACAAGTCAGTCATGTTAGCTTCAAACAGCAGCGGCACTACCAAAACCAAAGTCAACGTGTCAGTCGGGGCGCAGAAACCGGAGTTTTTTTCAACAATACTTCGTTCTAGCTTTTGATCGCGGTGAACAAACCCGGTTTCTTGAGTTTTTGTACTTAAGTCATTTGTGCCCTGGGATACCGGAGTCAATGCAGCAATGCAGCTTTGAGTTTCCTCAACAAATCGGCGGCGGACATAAGGGTGAATCTGTTGTTCCAACCACTCCCGCTCGGCTGGGTTACAAAAAATAATATTTCCCAACTCGGGCCGATTTAAATTGCCGTCGGGGAGCAAAATGCCCGCGCCGTATCGTTCTACAATAGAGTACAGTATTGGCGAACCGGGGTTCACAGCTTCGCGGGCGTAAATATCGGCATCTAAAATCGGAAATCCACAGGCATCTCTCAGATAGTTAGATATAGCGGTTTTACCGGTGGCGATGCCCCCAGTTAAACCAATCAGACGCACAATTCCATCGCTCATAATTTTCTCTGTTGAAACTTCCTGTGTTTCGACACTTACTGTCAGTCTTTGCTATGTTGGTGACACAATCAAATTTAGACTGAAAATTTAAGATTTGCGATCGAGAACTAGCGTTAGGAAGTGTCAGCATTGGGGTGCGATCGACTCTTTTTTACCTAAAATCTCAATTTTAAACTCGAATCAAGGTCTAGACCGAGGCAAACTTATGAATGCTCAACGTGCTGTGCGGTCGATTCTGGCAGCAATTCCCATTGCCGGATTTTGGATATTAGATTTTTCCCCCAACCTGCTTTTCCTCAAAGAAAATAGCAACGGATGGGTATTCGTGGCAATTTATCCCCAATCTCAAATTGCTGCGGCACAATCTATTACTCCAGCCCCAGACGGCACCGGAACCGCTGTCACCGCCCCAGGTACAGGGTCGCCCCCTCGCTACGACATTCAAGGCGGCACTCCCTCCAGAGACGGAGCAAATTTGTTCCACAGTTTTACTCGGTTCAATCTGAATTCTGGCGAAACTGCCAATTTCATCTCCAACCCAACCGTTAAAAATATCCTCGGCCGCGTTGTCGGCGGGGACGCTTCCTTAATTAACGGTCTAATTCAAGTTAGCGGCGGCAATTCTAACTTGTTGCTGATGAATCCCGCAGGCATTATTTTTGGAACGAATGCCCGACTTGATGTGTCCGGGTCTTTTTTTGCTACCACCGCTAGCGGTATCGGTTTTGACGACCGTTGGTTCAACAGTACAGGGGCGAACGACTACGCAGCCCTAGTCGGAACGCCGAATGCTTTTGTTTTTGGACCGCAGCCGGGAAGTATTGTCAATGCGGGTAACTTGGCTGTCGGAACCGGGCAAAATTTGACTTTGCTCGGCGGTACGGTCATCAGTACGGGCAAACTTTGGGCCCCGGGCGGTCAAATTACTGTGGCGGCTGTCCCGGGCGAAAATCTGGTGCGGTTCAGTCAAAACGGACTTTTGCTGAGTTTAGAAGTTTCTCCGGCTGCGGGAGTCTCGGGTTCGGAAGCTCTTCCCTTCTCTCCCCAGAGTTTACCTCGGCTGCTTTCGGGCCCGGGCGCGGCTAACGCTACGGGTATAACTACGAACGATCGAGGTGAAGTCGTGCTGACAGGCGGGCAAACAGGGCCTGCAGGTGCTGGAACTGCGCTGGTAGCGGGTGATGCGGACGTGTCTGCCAGGGGGGGCGCGGGAGGAAGCGTCAACGTGTTGGGCGACAAGGTAGGGCTGTTTGGAGCGAAGATTGAGGCTTCGGGGCCGGACGGTGGCGGAACGGTGCGGATCGGGGGAGATTACCGAGGCGAGGGAACTGTGCCGAATGCCAGGATGACTTACGTGGATGGCAAAAGTTCGATCGCCGCCAACGCAACTGAATCAGGCAACGGCGGCAGAGTTTTTGTCTGGGCGGACAACACGACAGCATTTTTAGGCAGCATCAGCGCAAATGGCGTTTCTGCAACGGGAACCGCAGGTGTTGGCGGGTTTGTGGAAGTTTCGGGCAAGCAAAGATTGATTTTTGACGGTACTGTCGATACTTCCGGGACAAACGGTTTGGGGACGTTGCTGTTAGATCCAGAGAATATTTTAATTACAGATTCCTCAGAAGGTACCGGCGATGCGGCAATAATTGCCAACAATAATATTTTGTCAACAGGAACGCCATCATCACAGCCAAACAATTCTGAGCCTTCGCTGACAATTTCGGCAAAAGCTTTGGAAAGTATGTCGGCTACGTCAAATGTGGTTCTCGAAGCGCTCAACGATATTACAATTGCTGATTTGGCGGACAATCAGTTGAGCTTTCAAGCAACTACTGGTTCGGTGACATTGAGAGCCGATGCCGATCGCAGCGGCGCGGGTGTTTTTTCGATGAATTCTGGAGATACAATTAGTACGGCTGGCGGTGCGATCGCCATTTCGGGAAATAAAATTACTGCGGGCAATTTGTCGAGCAACGGCGGAAATATTAGTTTAATTAGTCAGGGATCGACCGTTGCCAACAATATTTCTTCATCGAATCCCAGCACCGGCAGCAGCGGAAATATTTTACTGGAAGGCCTGAACGTAACGGCCCAAAAACTTGATGCCAGCGGCCCGGAAGCGGCGGGAAATGTAACTTTGACAGCTCAGAATGTTCTGGGAGTGAGCTTCGTCGCAGGGGGTTCGGGAAACATTACTTTGACTGGTAATGAAATTAATTTGACTGGCGACAAAAATTCAGTCAGCGGCACAGGCTTTTTGGTACTGCAACCTTGGAGTTCAGGTCAAAATATTGCGATCGGCGGTTCTGGAGATGTCGGCACTAATATTTATTTGAATCTGACGGCAAGCGACCTCGGAAGTTTGCAAAATGGATTTGCTGGAATTACGATCGGCCGCAGTAACGGTATCGGTTCGATTCTGATTGCCAACGATTTTACATTTTATGACCCGCTAATTATTCAATCGCCGGCGGGTTTGGGAACAATCACTACCACAAGTTCCCTGACAGGGGCAGACAATGCCTCCATTACTCTCAAAGCTGACGGCAATATCAGAACCGGAAATATCACTACCCACAATCAGGAAATTCGCCTCGCCAGCACCGCAGGCAATGTCACAACCGGTCAGCTACGTACTGGAACTGCCCCCACCATCAACACTTCTGTCAATTCTGCCAAAGTGCCGCACTCGGAGGCGGGAGATGTTAGCGTTACCGCACAGGGCACGGTGACGGCAGGGGCGATCGACACGAGGGGCGATCGCGCGGGGAATGTGACGCTGACGGGGCCCAAGGGAGTCACTGCGGGGGCGATCCAAGCTGGCGGGTCGAAAACACCGGGAAATATTACTTTAACCGGCAACGATATTGACTTGACCGGTGGCAACAATTCGATCGCCAGCAACGGCAATCTGGTGCTGCAACAGGCCGATCCCAGTCAAAATATTGTAATTGAAGGTTCTGGCGATACCGATGCTCTGAACTTGAGTGCTGCTGAATTGAGCACTTTTCGGAATGGGTTTGCTTCGATCGCGATCGGGCGCGCTGACGGTAGCGCTACGATCTCGATTGCTTCTGAAACGCCAAATTCAACGCCAAATTCAACGCCAGTGACGGTGACATTTCAAGATCCGACGACGATTCAATCGCCCTCTGGCAGCGGCGCGATCGTGGGAACGGGTGCGATCGTCGGCACTGATAACGCCACGATCTCTCTGATGGGCGGTACTGTAGCCGTCGGAGACGTTACCTCGATTGCGGGGATTAACATCACTAGCAGTCAAGGCAAGTTGACTGCTGGTACGGTTTCATCTCGCTCAACTTCCGGGGTGGCGGGCCCTATCAATATTCGCAGCGCCGGTGCGGTAGAAATGGGCAACATCGATGCTTTTGGTGCCAAAAGCGGGGGAGATATCTCGATTGCAGCCCCGGGCCGGATTGTTACAGGGGTGATCAACTCTAGTTCGCAATCGGGAACTGCGGGTTCGAGCAAAATTACCGGGCAGAAAGATGTTGAAGTTGTTTCGATCAAAGCTCGCGGCAATACGGGCGGTGATGTGGAAATCGATGCTGGGGGAGCGTTTCGGGCTGCGGGAACGGGAACGGCTGCCGATCGCGCCGAGGTCAGCATTTCTACAGACGGGCTGGCTCGATCGGGTTCGCTGACCCTCTCTCAAAGCACTTGCCCGTCGGGAACTTGCACGGTGGCGACTGTTGAGACGGGAAACTCGAAGTCGAATGCTGCCACCTCCTCAACTACTATCGGGCCGCTGGCGATCGTGTCGAGTCCGGCACCAACTACCAGCGTGGAACTGAAAACTACAGACAATTCTCAACAAATTGTGACTCAGGTGAGTCTGGGCCCTGCAGCGTCTGCGCCCAAGAGCAGCAACACAAATGTCTCGCCAGAACCTGCTGCTGCGTCTGTTGAGGCGGGGTCGAACGAGACTGCGACCGGCTCGGTATTGCTGTCGCAGTCGGTGTTAACAGACAATCAGGGTGCACCTGCTGCCACAGAAAACGGCAGCTTGCAGGCAACTGGACAGAAGCCGGCGAGCGGGGTGAGTGCAGAAAGTATCGGGAATGTGAGGGTTCCTGAGATTTCTCGATCGAGTTCGATCGGGCAAATAAATCCGATCGACGCAGTGCAGCAAAGGGATCGAACTCAGGGCCGGGAATTTGAACGTTACTTTGGGGGCACTGTCACTGAAAAGTCGGTCACGCAGCAAAGTATTCGAGATACTCTCAGCAGCGTCAATCGGTTGACTGGAGTTAAACCCGCCATCCTTTACGTGTGGGCAAAAGAGAAACATTTAGAACTTGTGTTGTTATTGCCAGACGGCAAAAATGTTTTTAAAAGCGTGCCTGCCAGCCGCGAGACAGTTCTGCAAGTTGCTAAAGAATTCACTAATGCTATCAGAACTCCTAGGAGATTGAATGCTGCTGATTACAAGGAACCTGCCGAGGAACTTTACCAGTGGTTAATTGCACCGCTGCAACCGGAATTGGATGCTAACAAGATTGACACTTTGGTGTTTTCGATGGATGCCGGTTTGCGGACTTTGCCTTTGGCTGCTCTTTACGACGGCAAGCAGTTTTTGGTAGAAAAGTACAGTTTGGGGCTGATTCCGAGTTTGAGTTTAACTGATACTCGCTATGCCGATGTTAAGGGTTCTGAAGTTTTGGCGATGGGTGCGTCGAATTTTCCGGCTAAATACGAGCAAAATCCTTTGCCGGCAGTGCCGCTGGAAATATCGACAATTGTGGGCAAGATTTGGCCGGGTTCGTCTTTTCTCAATGAAGCTTTTACTTTGGCAAATTTGAAGCAGAAGCGCAATCAACCGCAATACAAAATTATTCATTTAGCTACTCACGGCGATTTTCAGCCTGGGGGTGCCCAAAATTCTTACATTCAGTTTTGGGATACTAAGTTGCAGTTGAATCAGTTGGATCAGTTGAAGTTATCTAACCCGCAGGTGGAGTTGTTGGTTTTGAGTGCGTGTACTACGGCGGTGGGAGACGAACAAGCTGAGTTGGGGTTTGCGGGGCTGGCGGTGCACGCGGGGGTAAAATCGGCTTTGGCGAGTTTGTGGTATGTCAGCGATGTCGGTACTTTGGGGCTGATGACTGAGTTTTACCAGCAGTTGCGTACAGCGCCGATTAAGGCTGAGGCTTTGCGGCAAGCGCAGTTGGCGATGCTGCGGGGAGAAGTGCGCTTGCAAGATGGTTATTTGGTGCGATCGGGCAAAAATCAAGCTCTGCCTTTACCCTCGGAGTTGACCGCCCGGGGCGATCGAAATTTGTCGCATCCTTATTATTGGGCCGCTTTTACCATGATCGGTTCGCCGTGGTAATTTTGAAGGCAGAGGGTGCGATCGCCCAAAAAAACCGGGAGAGAACAAGTCGCAAAACTCATAGGATGGGAATACCTAAAAAGTTTTAGCCCCGATAAATTATGGATCGCGAATTAAATAATTTACACATACAGCAGATTCCACGTTTATGAAGTACACCCAGATTGCTCTTCTATTGCCGTAGGGACACGGCACTGCCGTGTCCCTACCTCTGTTGTGTACCTCACTAACCTGAAAAGTGCTGTATTTGTGGGATGGGCGTCCCGCCCGTCCTTTCTGGACGGGCGG
>NZ_JAUBTB010000081.1:0-32991 GCF_036704965.1 Microcoleus sp. F10-B2
ATGAATGGATTGAAATATCTGCTTACAAGAGTTGGGGAACTTTTGTTACCTCTGTGGAAAAAATCCTGAAAGAATTTGGAGAAAACTATGTAATTAATTTTGTCTAGCTACTTACTTCACCTCGATGGGCCGCATCCATTCCCAGACGAATTTCTTGTTGCAGTTCTTTGAAGCGTCCTTTATAGATATGTTCCCATTTATCGGACTGCAAGAATTTGATGAAAGCTAAGACTTCTTGTTGCTGGTCTGGCGATAAGACCTTCACATTTTCCAAAATGGCTTGTTCGACTGTCATAATTATCACTTTTTTTTTATTGCTATTCTACAATCTAGTAACAACATTATATCAAACGGGTGGCTTGACAGCAATTCAGGGGTGACTTCAATTAGATTAGTTTGGGATACTCAGTTAGTTTATCCCTTGCACAATTGCCTCTACTTACGCAGCAAAACTATTAACCAGTCTAACTGTAGGTCTATCTGCACTTGTTGGCGATCGCAAATAACTTCCAGGTAGCGTGGCAACTGCTACAGTGTTTCCCAACAGATCGAAGAACTCAACGCTATAACCTGTTTCTAGCCCCTCAACGTGATGTTGTTCTACAACTGTACCGATATCGCCGGCATAAAGTCCTTCTTCTGGAAGGTTGCACAGCAAGATGACATCTGAATAAAGTTTTTAGTTCATATTGTCCTTTGTTAACTTGTTAATCGGCAATCAACAGAATCAGTTAAAAATGACTGCTAGATAGTGAGCAATAACTTTGACATCTTCTCCTCTTTGAGAGCTGATTCAAGCACTGGATATGACTGTTTAGTTAACAAAACCACAATTTTAGAGTTGGAGGTTTTGCTGTTTTTTAACTCTACAAACTCATTTAACCCTTGAACCCCATATTCAATGATTTTTCTATTAGCACTATAATCATCCCGGTGCATATCTGTTTCCACAGGATGTATGATTCCCAAGGGTCTGTTAGACTCAACAGAAGCTTTCACAGTGAAACGTGAGCCTCCGTCAATAGAACTTTGGATAAGAATCAAACCTGCTCCAAGCCCTGCTTGAATTCGACAAGATTTCACAACCGAAAAAGTATCTTGCTTCTTCAAAGGAGGAATTTCAGAGACAACAAGCCCACCATTTGTCAAGATGCGTTCAATATTAATTTCCGACTGCTTTGGCAAAGATCGGAAAGAGGGTTTAGCTAATCCACTGCCTACCACTCCGATTACCTCTGCAAAGCAATTGTTGTCACGATCTAGAATTGAAAAAGTGTCTATACCATCAGCTAAACCATTACAGATAACCCAACCTCTTGAGGAAAAATATTTACCAACTCGTTCGGCAATTATTTTGCCATTTTCATTTGGCTTCCTTGTGCCAATGAGAGTAACTACATCTTTATCTAGTAAAGATAGGTTTCCCCTAAAAAAAAGTATCGGTGGAGGATCTTTTAAATCTAAAAGCTTCTTAGGATAGTTTGCATCTACAACAGAAGTGAAACCAATTTCATGAGATTCACATTCAGCTAGTATATCCTCAGCTTGAGAAATAGCTTTTTCGATTTCTAAAGCTGAATACTTTTTTCCCACCAATGCTAGAAGTTTAGTAAGGCTAGCATTAGCATTCGCACTTGACCAATAATGGTAACTATTTTGTATAGTAACCAGACTTTTCTTGACAAATACAGCCCCGACTCCCTTGAGAAGAGAGAATGCGAGAATAATCAAGCTTAGTTCCGAATTTCGTTTCATACTATGTTCTCCGTGTATCCGCATCCATCGCCTTTATATCGAGGTAAAACGCAGGAGTAAAACTTGTTGCCATTTTGCCTGTTAATCTTTACTTGCAGTCGTTTAGAACATTTAGGACAGAGCTTACTGCTATATACAGGGGTTATCAGATGAAATAAAGCAATGAACAAAACATTTTTTGCTCCTCTAGCGCGTAATTTCTCTGCCACAATCTCTGCTGTAGCTCCAGTAGTGTAATTATCGTCAATTATTATGACATTTTGGCCATTGACATTCACTCCCTCCTGCAAGATAAGGTTATTACGCACAAACCTCCGCCGATCTTCTGCTGAAAGTTGTCTGCGAGTCGAAGAATTTACCCGCTCATTCCACTCAAATATACTGCGGCAGTCCCAGGAAGCTGTCCTCTGTCCAACAAGTTCAACAATGAGGTCAAACAATTCCCCCATTTTATTCGCTGGTTGCGTTGTTCGCTTGTCCGGGACATAGGTAAATATATGCCATAAAAAGGATCTATCCTCTAGGATACGGTCTATATAAGCTATGACAGAATCCCGAAGTGTAAATAATAACTCTGTGCTTCTATTTGTCCGACTGAATTCGAAGTATTTTTCCCTAATATCGTATTTATCGCACTCACCCTGAGACTGCCTAGCCAAAATTCTGTGAGCAGTCAAGCTTTTATCTTGCAGAAAGTCATCCGGACGCGGTTTCCTTGCTAAGTAACTTACCGCACCCCTGCAACCAGCTTCCAAGCACAGCAAATTCTGTAAAGGATTTCTCAGAATATTTAGTATGTCATCATAACTCTCAGCGTAGTATGTAGAACCGCTCTTAATGTTTTTAACATAATCACCAATCCCGTCTCTAATCTCTAAATTTTTTGCTTCATAGAATGCAGTTAACACTGTTGGTACTCGTAGTCCTCGACCCAGTTCAATATCTAACCAAGAGTCACCAAGCACGTAACAATTGCTATCTAAAATTTCTATGTTTTGCGAACGCAAAAAATTAAGAGTATTTAAGGTATTAGGTTTATCTGCAAGCGACAGTGCAGAAACATTACCAAAATACTCTTTGACAATTGTATTGACATATTTGGGATGCGAATCAGAGACAATAATACACTGAAATCCCAGACCTGTTGCTTCGGAGATAAATTCTCTAGCACCCTCAAAGATTTCAATCCGTGATAAATCTGTTTGCTTCTGCCCATCTTTCATGGGTTTCAATGCGATATGTGCGGTATTTGTTAAAGTTCCATCCAAGTCTATTAACAAAATTTTACGCTCGGCTAATACCCTGTTGTTCCTGGGAATTCTAATCATGGAATTCTCAAAGTTGCTCGTACTATTACCAGTGAGTGTATTGCACTAAACTTATAAAAACCGAATACGCGGCATAGGTAGTGTGAGCCTAAAAAGGGGCTTCAACCCCTTTTTAGACTTCATTTTAAACCCTAGCTGCCGCCAATCCGAGCGACATCGCGAGCGTTTTCTTCAAACGCAGCCGTCAGCGCATCATCACCGCTTAAACCCGATGCGATCGCCCTTTCAATAGCCTGCAACACCCGCTTATAATCCCTCGGCATCACCTTCACAAACACCGGCACCATCGAGTCCCAATTTGCCAGAACCTTCGATGCTTTCGCACTTCCAGTCAAATCAAAATGAGTCTGAATTAACTGCCGCAAATCGCTAATTTCCTCAACATCCTCCAATTTTTCCAACTCCACCATCGACATATTGCAGCGAGTAGCAAAATCTCCCGCCTCATCCAAAATGTAAGCAACACCGCCACTCATACCCGCTGCAAAATTGCGCCCGGTTTTGCCCAAAACTACAACTTTGCCGCCAGTCATGTACTCGCAACCGTGATCGCCCACACCCTCAACTACTGCATTAACGCCGGAGTTACGCACCGCAAAACGTTCGCCCGCAATCCCTCGGATGAAAACCTCGCCGGATGTCGCGCCGTAAAGCACTACGTTACCGACTATCACGTTTTCTTCCGCGACAAAGGTAGAAGCTGCCGACGGATACAAGATAATCTTGCCGCCGCTGAGCCCTTTGCCCAAATAGTCGTTAGCTTCCCCTTCGAGCTCCAGGGTGACACCCTTGGGCACGAATGCGCCAAAGCTTTGCCCGGCGCTGCCTTGGAAGTGCAGGTGCACCGTGTCATCCGGCAAACCTTCCCAGTTGCGTTTGGTGATTTCGTTGCCGAGAATTGTGCCGACAACCCGGTTGACATTGGTAATCGGCAGTTTTGCGTGGACTTTTTCGCCGTTTTCGATCGCACCTTTGCACAAATCCAACAACACAGTCATGTCGAGAGACTTTTCTAAACCGTGATCCTGCGCCATCTGACAGTAGCGCCCGACATCCGCCCCAACCTCCGGCTGGTAAAGGATTTTCGAGAAATCCAAACCCTTAGCTTTCCAGTGTTCCACAGCTTGCTGAGGTTCCAGAACATCTGTGCGGCCCACCATTTCATTCAGCGTGCGGAAGCCCAACTGCGCCATAATTTCCCGGACTTCCTGCGCGACGAAGGTCATAAAGTTTACCGTGTGATCCGGGTCGCCGGTAAAGTTTTTCCGCAGCAGCGGGTCTTGGGTGGCGACGCCCACCGGGCAAGTGTTCTGGTGGCAAACGCGCATCATGATGCAGCCCAATGTCACCAGCGGCGCCGTCGCAAAACCGAATTCCTCAGCACCAAGCAAGGCAGCAATTGCTACATCGCGACCGGTTTTCATTTGACCGTCAGTTTCCACGACAATCCGGCTGCGGAGATTGTTGAGTACCAAAGTCTGGTGAGTTTCCGCCAGTCCCAATTCCCAAGGTAAACCGGCGTGTTTGATCGAAGTTTGCGGCGAAGCGCCGGTTCCGCCGTCGTAGCCGGAAATCAACACGACATCGGCGTGGGCTTTAGCAACCCCGGCCGCGATCGTCCCGACTCCAACTTCCGACACGAGTTTGACGCTAATCCGCGCTTCCCGGTTGGAATTTTTCAAGTCGTGAATCAATTCGGCCAAATCTTCGATCGAATAAATGTCGTGGTGAGGAGGAGGCGAAATCAATCCCACACCCGGAGTCGAGTTCCGCACCTTGGCAATCCACGGGTATACTTTTTTACCCGGCAACTGTCCGCCTTCACCGGGTTTCGCGCCTTGCGCCATCTTGATTTGCAGTTCCCGCGCTTGGGAAAGGTACAAGCTGGTAACGCCGAAACGCCCGGAAGCAACTTGTTTGATCGCGCTGTTTTTCGAGTCGCCCCGATCGTTCGTCCAAGTGTAGCGTTCCGTGTCTTCCCCGCCTTCACCGGTGTTCGATTTGCCACCAATGCGGTTCATGGCGATCGCCAGAGATTCGTGGGCTTCTTTAGAAATCGAACCGTAACTCATCGCCCCAGTTTTAAAGCGTTTGAGAATCGATTCGATCGGTTCAACTTCCTCAATCGGTATTGATTCCCGCTGCTTGAATTGCAGCAAACCGCGCAGGGTAAAATGCTGCTGGTTTTGTTCGTTAACCAGCCCCGAATACTGTTTGAAAAGCGTATAACTGCCCTCGCGCACCGACTTTTGCAGCGCGTGAATTGTCTGCGGGCTGAACAAATGCGCCTCGCCTTCTTTCCGCCACTGATATTCGCCGCCGACATCGAGAGTATGTCCGCTGGACGGGCGATCGGGGAAAGCGTGAGTATGGCGCAAAATAGCTTCTTGGGCGAGGACTTCGAGGTCTACGCCTTCAATCCGCGAGGCTGTCCAAGCAAAGTATTTATCGACTACGGATTTGTTTAAGCCGATCGCCTCAAAAATCTGCGCGCCGCGATAGCTTTGAATTGTGGAAATCCCAATTTTCGAGGCAACTTTCGTCACACCTTTAGTTGCCGCTTTGACGTAGTTTTTGCAAGCTGTTTTGTACTCGACATTTAGCAGCAATCCTTCGCGGATCGAATCGGCGATCGTCTCAAAGGCCAAATACGGATTAATCGCGCCGCAACCGTATCCAATAAGTGTTGCAAAGTGATGCACTTCCCTCGGTTCGCCGGATTCGAGCACGAGTCCCGCCCGCGTGCGCGTACCTTTACGGATCAAGTGGTGGTGCAGGCCCGCAACTGCCAGCAGCGCTGGAATTGGGGCTTGGTCTGGACCGATACCCCGATCGCTCAAAATGATGATATTCACCCCGGAGGCGATCGCGCTGTCTGCTCCTGCAAAAACGTCTTCTAAGGCTTGTTCGAGACCTTTTACCCCGCTTTTGGGGTCAAACAAAATCGGTAGTGTAATCGACCGGAAATTGCCCTCACTTACGTGTTTGAGCTTAGCTAATTCTTCATTGCTGAGAATGGGCGTTTTCAGTTCGATCAAATGACAGCTTTCAGGTTCTGGTTTGAGCAAATTGCGTTCAGCGCCGATCGTAGTTTCGGCAGAAGTTACAATTTCTTCGCGGATAGAATCAATCGGCGGATTGGTAACTTGGGCAAACAACTGCTGGAAGTATTCGTAAAGCAGTTTTGGGCGGTTGGAAAGCACCGCCAGCGGCGTATCCGCACCCATCGCGCCGACAGCTTCCACGCCATCTTTCGCCATCGGCGCTAACAGCAACCGCAGTTCTTCAAAGGTGTAGCCGAAGGCCATTTGGCGCTGGATCAATGTTTCGGGGCCGGATTCTGGCAATGCCGGCGCATCTTTCAGTTTGGCGATTTCGACCATGTGCTGGTCTATCCACTCGCGGTACGGGTGTTCTGTGGCGATTTTGGTCTTAATTTCTTCGTCAGAAACGATGCGGCCTTCCTCGGTATTTACCAGGAACATCCGCCCCGGTTGCAAGCGGCCGTTGGATGCAATTCGTTCTGGGGCGATCGGCAAAACTCCCGCTTCCGATGCCATAATTACCAAGTCGTCTTTGGTAACGCAGTAGCGGGAAGGGCGCAAACCGTTGCGATCGAGCACGGCCCCGATCGAAGTACCATCAGTAAAGGCGATCGAAGCCGGCCCGTCCCAAGGTTCCATCAAGCAAGAATGGTATTCGTAGAAAGCCTTTTTCTCGTCACTCATCGACTCGTGGGCAGTCCAAGGTTCCGGAATCATCATCATTACGGCGTGGGGCAAAGAACGCCCGGCTAAAGTCAGCAATTCTAGAGCATTATCAAAGATAGTCGAGTCGCTGCCTTCGATATTGATTAAATTGGGGATTTTCTTTAAGTCATCGCCGAACAGTTCCGACTCGAACAGCGATTGCCGCGCGTGCATCCAGTTAATGTTGCCGCGCATCGTGTTAATTTCGCCGTTGTGGGCGATGTAGCGGTAAGGGTGCGATCGTTCCCAACTCGGAAAAGTATTCGTGCTGAAGCGCGAGTGAACCAGGGCTAGAGCGCTTTCCATGTCGGGGTCGTGCAGGTCGGGATAGTAATCTCCCACTTGCACCGGCATTAACATACCCTTGTAGACGATCGTCCGGCACGAGAGAGTGGAATTGTACCAGTAGGGGTCTGTGTTAGTCCTGCGGATGGCATTGTGAGCCCGTTTGCGGATGACGTACAGTTTCCGCTCGAAAGCCGCCTCGTCAATACCTGCGGCCCGCCGGAGGAACACTTGCTGCATGAAGGGTTCGCTAGATTTGGCGGT
Organism: Microcoleus sp. F10-B2; assembly: GCF_036704965.1. Taxonomy (NCBI): domain Bacteria; kingdom Bacillati; phylum Cyanobacteriota; class Cyanophyceae; order Oscillatoriales; family Microcoleaceae; genus Microcoleus; species Microcoleus sp. F10-B2. Next base: position 7,382 of record NZ_JAUBTB010000081.1, read on the forward strand.
CTCGCCGAGGGACGAGTTGTCCGTGGGAACATCGCGCCAGCCGAGCACTTCCTGGCCTTCTTCTGCCGCGATTTGCTCAAAAATGCGCTGCCCGTTTTCCCGTTCTGTTCGATTTGGCGACGAGTAAATCGCGCCAACGCCGTACTCGCCGACTTCGGGAAGTTCGATGTTTTGCGCGGCGGCCGCTTTCTTGAGAAACTTGTGGGGCACTTGCATCAGAATCCCCGCCCCGTCTCCCGTGTTGGGCTCGCAGCCGCACGCGCCCCGGTGGTCGAGGTTCAGCAGGATTGTCAGTGCCTGCTCGACAATTTCGTGGGATTGCTGACCCTTGACGTGTACAATAAATCCGACTCCGCAAGCGTCGTGCTCGAACTGCGGATCGTACAAGCCTTGTTTTTGTGGCAGTTCGTTGCTGTTCATTTTGATGTTTTCCTAAAAGTGACGAAAAAATTGCGATCGGCAGAGTGCCAAGCTCTTTATTGTACCTAATATGTATTTTCTAATCATGTGAGCTTGGAAGTTTTCAGCTTAAGAAAATTGTTAGATATCAGCAGTCATTAGTCATTAGTCATTAGTCACAATAAAAATACTCCCCTTCCCTTACTCTCCCCTCTCCCACTCGTGACAGGTCGAGGTTTGTTACAACCGCGTGAGTATGAACTCCCCTCCCAGGGAGAAAATCAAGTGATGAAATGAAACTGCATCGAAAACCCCCATCTTGAAAAATCAGGGTCTCCAGGATTAGTCACGTATCGCGTCCAAACAAATGCCTCAAGCGATTTGGTTGGCGACGTAGAGCTGTTCCTTGTACACTCCTAGTTGCGACCCTGACTGCAAAGACCCGTGGTTGATTCTGACTGACCGGAAGCCCCTGTAAGCCGACCTTCTCTGCTATGGGCAACCTCACGCCCAGAATACCATTCTCGCTTCACAGGCCTTTCGGACCTGTAAAGCGAAGAGTATATTTTCTTGTGGGCCGTTGTTCCGAGCCCGTAAAAGACTTATTAACAATGGTGCAAGATGTAAGTTTACCGAATGAGTTTACCGCGCTGTCAAATTTCATCGTTGGCAATGCCATCATACCCGTTTACTTGACCAAGAATTTCAAAGGTGGTACCCGCCACGTGATTTATCCGTGGAATCAATCCAAAATCGAAAATCTAAAATCCTCAAGCCCCCGAATTTGTCTCGCGCAAGTCAATCCAAAATCCAAAATCTCAAATCTAAAATCGAATGACCCACAAAGGACTCAACGAATGCGGTTAGTGCTCGCTGTTTCCACTCTGTCGATGGCCATCCGGGCGTGGTGCTGCGGAATCATCAATCACCTCACCTCAACTCTCGAACAACTTCGCGCTGGACACATGACCTTAAAGAAACGCATAAGCTTCAAAGATTCACCCGAAAGAATTCTGATTGCTAATGTTGAATTGGCATCTCAATTACAAACTCTACCCCCCATTCAGTTGAGGAAATACAGGTAAGCTGACCGCCATGTTTTTCTTCTACAATCTCACGGCTAATAGACAAGCCTAAACCTGTCCCTTTACCGACAGATTTAGTAGTAAACATCGGCGTAAATAAATGCTGCATTATCTCGGGCGTTATCCCCAGACCATTGTCAGCAATCCGAATCACCACTCTTTCCCCCGGAACCCTTTCAGTGCAGATCCGAATCTGCGGATTGTCATTGCTCTGTTGCTTTTCACAGCACAGAGGACAACTAATCGTAGACTCTTCTAAAGCATCAATTGCATTCGCTAATACATTCATAAACACCTGATTTATTTGCCCCGGATAGCACTCTACCAGCGGCAACTCGCCGTACTCTTTAATAACTGTAATAGCTGGGCGATTACCTTGACCTTTTAGCCGATGACCTAAAATCAACAGGGTACTATCTAGCCCATCGTGAATATTCACTGGCGTTAGTGTCGATGTATCCAAGCGAGAAAAGTTACGCAGTGACATAGAAAGATTATAAAGTCGCTCTGTTCCTACCGCCATTGAATCCATAATTTTAGGCAAATCTTCAACGATAAACTCTAAATCAAGCTCCTGAGACTTTTCCTCAAATTCTGATGGCGAAGTAAGGCTATACTTGCAAAACTTCGCCATCGCGATCAAATCGGCAATATGTTCTTTTGCTGGAGGGAGATTGCTGGATATAAAACTAACTGGATTGTTAATTTCGTGAGCCACCCCAGCAACAAGCTGACCGAGGCAAGCCATTTTTTCGCTTTGAACGATTTGCACTTGAGCTTTTTTAAGATTGTCCAAAGCTTGAGAAAGTTCAGCAGTTCGTTCTTCCACCCGTTTTTCTAACTCCTGCGCGAGCTTCTGTAACGCTGCTTCTGCGGCAAGCCGCTCTTCTATTTCCCGTTTTAAAACCAAATTTTGCTTGGCGAGAGTTTTCGTCAAAGAACGCAATTTTAAATGGAGGTCTACGCGAGCTAACACCTCCTTTTGTTCAAAGGGCTTAGTAATGTAATCTACAGCCCCTAGATTAAAGCCTTTGACCTTATCTCCTATGTCAGAAAGAGCAGTCATAAAAATTACGGAAATTTCGTTCGTCAACGGACTTGCCTTCAGCCGATGACAGGTTTCAAACCCGTCAATTCCTGGCATCATCACATCTAACAAAATTAAATCAGGCTGACTGTATTCAGCCTGTTCGATGGCACTTTCGCCATCAGTTGCGACTAATATTTCCCATCCTGAACCAGCTAAAGCTTCAGACAGCACGTCGAGATTGCTAGGGTTGTCATCTACAATTAAAATGGTACTTGTTTCCATATTTTCTGCCTTCATTCTTTATTGTCTGTGGGATGTAATAAACTCTTTAATTTTTTTTACCTGATAGCTTTGGGCTAACTGGCGCAGCTCAATAGCAAAGGACACAAATTTCCGATCTAACTTCTCTAGGTACTCGCTGCGCTTGACAATTCCTTTCACGTTGCCTCTCATCGCCAGTTCAAATAGGAGTTCCATTTCTTCTGGCGGGGGAGGCATTAAAGAGGTCGATTCAGAAAGTGATGGAGGAGCAGAGGAAAGGGGAATAGTGCTGATTTTTTCCTTCTTTAGTTCGTCATATATCCATTCAATTTCCAAATATTTTTGCAGCATCTCAAATAGCTCTTCTGCCTGCACTGGCTTACCGAGAAAACCCTTTGCTCCACCCTCCAAACTTTTATGTTGATCGGTAGCAAATACACTGGCCGATGAAGCAATGATTGCCACATCTTTATAGTGTGGCATATTTCGGATACGGCGCATCATCTCAAAGCCATCTAACACTGGCATCACCAAGTCAGTGATAATCATATCGAACTGAAACTCTTCTACTTTTTCTAAACCCTCTTGACCGTTTTTAGCTTCGGTTACTTCAAATCCGAGGGGCTCTAGCAGATTGACAATGACTGAGAGATTTTCCCATTTGTCATCCACAACCAAAATTTTCTGCTTTCTACCTTGGTAGCCAACCAGTTTTCGTTGCTTGGCAATCGTGGCTGTATTTGCCCACTCTGCCGCTTCCCGTAAATCCAAATCCAGCCAAAAAACACTGCCTGCTCCTGACTGACTTTTTACTTGAATTGTGCTACCCATCATTTCGACAATTTTCTGGCTAATTGTTAAACCGAGCCCGGTTCCTTCCGCCTGACGGTTGCTGTCTCCTACCTGTTCAAAAGGCAAAAATATTTTTTCTAATTGTTCTGGTGTCATACCAACCCCAGTATCTTCTATTTGAAACCGAATTTTGTGAATTGGTGAGGGTGAGTTTTGCTGATTGCTTTGTAACTTTTCACCTGTTACCATTTCCAGATATTCTATCTTAAAAGTCACCCGTCCAGAGTCGGTAAACTTAATTGCATTGCTCAGTAAGTTAATGAGTACCTGTCGCAACCGTTTTTCGTCAGCGTGGATGCCAGAAGGCATTTCAGAAGTGGGTTGATAAACAAAAGCAATTCCTTTTTGTTCGGCTCGGATGCGGCAAATTTCTGCGACTCCCTGCAAAAAGGAAGGAAAATGGAAATCTTTCGCGTACAGTTCCAATTTCTGCGCTTCAATTTTAGCGAGGTCTAAGATGTCATTGATCAGGGTTAGCAGGTGGGAGCCACACTGGTGAATGATACTGATGCCTTGGAGCTCTTTCGGAGCCATGGTTTTCGAGCGTTCTAGGATTTGAGCGTACCCTAAAATCCCATTGAGTGGTGTTCTCAATTCGTGACTCATATTTGCTAAAAATTCACTTTTAGCTTGGTTGGCGGTATCAGCGATTTGTTTGGCTTCCGTAAGTTCAGCGGTGCGTTCTTCTACTCGGATTTCTAGCTCGGAATTTGTCTTTGCTAGCGCTTTAAAGGATTCGCGCAACTGGTGGGCCATCATGTTGAAAGACTGACCCAGAACTTCTAGTTCTTCTATGCCTTTTACCTGCACACTTTGGTCTAAATTTCCACTGGCAATTGCCCTAGAAGCTGCGCTCAAATCGAGAATCTGGTTGGTAATCCAGCGTGCAGTTAATATTCCCAAAGTGGTAGCTAGCACCAATGCTCCCAAACACAACAAAATGGTAGTCTGGGTATTGGCGTTAATTTGATCCATGAAATCGCTTTCAGGTACTACGACCACGATCAACCAGTCCAAACCTCGGCTATCCTGAAAGGGCATAACTTGGAGGAATTGTCGCTGGCGGGCGATCGTAAAATCCAATTGCTGAGAGCTATTAATTTTACTGAGGTCGCCAAAGTGTTCTTTTAACTGCGCTGTTGTCAGCCGAATTAAATCATCTGTGCTGTCTAAAGCATTCAGGCGATCGAGCTTGTCATTGTTGGTGATAAATGCTTCTTTGAGACTTGAACTGGCTACTAGAAGTCCCGAACGTTCTATAATGAATGTCTGTCCCGAACGACCGATCTTTAAGCTGTGCAGGAAGTCACTGACGAAAGAGAGCAGAAAATTAGCAACGAATACCCCGCGCAGCTCGCCACTTTCGTCATAAACTGGATGTCCGGCAGGAAGCGAGAGCGTTTTCTGACCTATAAGCGAAAAAATTTCGCTCCATGTGGGCTTGCCTAAGCGTACACTGTCTTTATACCATGAACGGCTGAGTATATTGTAGTTGCGGGAGACTTTTAAGAGCTTCGTTTGATTGCCTTTGCTATCAGATTCATAAATATGAAGTTGATTGCGACTATCCTTATCTGCTATTTTAAAAACTACTTTGCCATTCTCTTGGCGTTCAATGGCAATGAACTCTCCAGTTTTAGTAGCAAAACCCATATTGGGCAGAGAAGGAAAGGCTTGAATTTGCTCCCACAAATAGCGCTCCGTACTCTCCAATTCGTCTGGATTTAAGTATCCCAGGCGAAGGGCATTGGCATTCAGTTGATTGACGCGAGGGGCTGTGTCTAGGTAAGTGTTGAGCTGCTGCTGGATGCGGGCAGTAATTTCACTCCGCAACTGGCTGGCAACTTCGTTGACTGCTTTTTGCCCGTTGCGTAAGGACAGCCAGCCTGTGAGCCCGACGGCGGCAAAGATTTGCACGACGAATGGCAACACTAGGATCAGGCGCAGGGACACCTTTTTTTGAGAACTGTTTGATAAGAAAGTGATTGGAGAGGTCTGTGACATTTATCAATGTTTCTGCAGGGATAACGGGTTGGTTGGCTGAAAAATATCAGGCTATTGACTAAAACGAGGCTTAGGAAGTACATCTTAAAAACAGTTGTATTCTTAAGTTAAGTATAGTAAAAAATATTGGTCAGCGAAGTTTATTTAAGAACTATTACAAATTATTTTTTATTATGCTGTTATGATAAGATGTTAGGCTCGTGCTGGCGCTTTTTATTCGATCGCGAATCAGCAGATGAGTTTCGGAGAGCGGAAAATGGTAAAATTGTCTGGAGGTTGAAGGATCTAACTTACAAAATTTACTATTCGATGGAGATGAGACAATATATTCCTTTCAGGGAAACTGGGAATGTTTAACAGGCAGAACAACAGTAAATGTCGTTCCTACTCCGGTCTCACTTTGACAAAAAAGCTGCCCTCCGTGAGCTTCCGCTACAATTTGATAGCAAATCGACAGCCCTAATCCCGGCCCAGAACCAATTTTTTTTGTGGTAAAAAAAGGATCGAACACGCGCTTTTTCACATCCTCCACCATCCCCACACCGTTATCGGCAATCGAAATCGCCACCCGTTCAGAGTCGATTAGCTCCGTGCGAATAGTAATTTTTGGGATTATAAATTGAGAGCTGTTGAGAGATGAAACCGGACTGTCTAGTGTCAGCGGCTCACCATTTGCCACCACTGACGAACTATTCGCGATTCTCAACTCTAAAGCCTCAATCGCATTGCACAAAATATTCATAAATACCTGATTAATTTCACTGGCCCAGCACTCAACTAAGGGCAGGGAATCATATTCCTTGACGATTTGAATAGCGAACCTATCTGAAGGGCTGTTGAGCCTGGACTGCAAAATCATCAAAGTGCTGTCGATTCCACAGTGAATATCCACAGCCTTAAATTCTGCTTCCCCGAGCCGCGAGAAATTTCGCAAGCTCAGCACAATATCGCGGATACGTTTAGATCCTGCGTTCATAGAGGCCAATATTTGTGGAAAGTCCGATCTGACAAATTCAAAGTCAACTCGATCTTTAAAGTTCTGAATATCTGGGATCGGATGGGGCAAAGCCTGCTGGTAGAGTTCGAGTAACTGTAATAAATCAGATGTGTACTGACCTGCGTAACCGAGATTTCCAGATATAAAATTAATCGCATTATTAATTTCGTGAGCGATTCCAGCTATTACTGTATCCAGTGAGGACTTTTTTTCGCTTTGAATTAATTGCGTCTGAGTTTGCTGTAATTGTCGCAGAGTTAGCTCTAATTCTTGGGATTTTTCTCGCTCCTTCGCTTCAGACTGCTGCAACATAGAATTTTGTGCAATGAGTTGCTGTTGCAGATAGCGAATGCTGAGTTGATTTTCAACCCGAACTAAAACCTCTTCAAACTGAAATGGTTTAGTGATGTAGTCCGCCCCACCGCAAGCAAATGCTTTTACCTTATCGAGGGTATCATCTAAAGCACTCAAAAATATTACGGGAATATCACGATTCTTTTCAGATTTTTTCAATTCTTCACAAACTTGATAGCCGTTGATTTCCGGCATATTGATATCGAGTAAAATTAAATCTGGCGGAGCGGCATCCACTCCCTTGAGAGCCATAGCACCGTTAATTGCACTGCGAACTTTATATCCCTGCTCAATCAGCATGGTGGATAAAAAGCGCAGATTATCCGGCGTGTCGTCAACAATGAGAATATTTGCTTTAGCTGCTGACCCTGGATTTTTATTCATTGACTTTATACCTGAATTATATTTTTGAATTGACTAAAATATTTGATATCTAGAGCTATGGCAGTTATGCGGCAAATTTATTTTTACTTATTCCTTCCACTTAAGGCCATTGATGTGTAACTTTTCGATTGAATTAGTGATTTTATCAAAACGAAAATTTTTGACACTATCTGTTATAGTGTTAACCAGCAAGGAATAGTTGATTGGGATTTCGCCAACCAGTTTCAACACCATCTCAGCATCCAATTGAGTAGCTGCTTGATGCAGTTGTGTCAACCATTCTGGGGGCATGGCTGCCAAACTTTCTTGAAGAGATAAAGAATTTGGCATTGACGGCGGCGCTAGTTTTTGGTCTTCAGAATTAGGTAAAACTTCCTCCTCATAAATATAGCGTAAGCCTAAATATTGAGACAGCTTTTTAAAGATTACCTCATCCCGGTAGGGCTTACTCACAAAGTCATCGCAACCGGCGGATAAAACAACGGCTCGTTCTTCCTCAAAAGCACTTGCAGTTAAAGCAATAATGATGGTAGCCTGTCCGTTGAGATGAGATTTAATCTGTTTAGTTGCTTCATATCCATCCATCACAGGCATCCTCATGTCCATCCAAATTAGGTGCGGTTTCCAACTTGACCACAAAGCAACTGCTTCAGCACCATTTTCAGCCTCACGCACCTCGAAACCAAGCGGCATCAGCAACTTGAGCAACAGTAGTCGGTTTTCAGGGCGATCGTCAACTACCAGAATGCGATAGACTTTGGAATTAGGTTCTAAACCAATTACTCGCCGGGAAACCTCTTTAGTTTTCAGTTCATTTTCCTCAGCTAAATGCGTCTGAATATCAAATTTAAAAATTGTCCCTTTACCTAGTTGACTGCTAACTGTAATATCTCCTCCCATGAGTTGGACAAATTTACGGCTAATAGGTAAGCCTAATCCTGTTCCTTGGTGATATTTTCTGCCAACTTCAGTTTGTACAAAAGCTTCAAATAAACTATCCATTTCTTCGGCTGCGATACCAAAACCTGTATCTTCTATTTCAAATAACAATTTGATTTTTTCCTTATTTGCTGACAAATCTGAGATATTAATTTGCGATCTATCAACTTTTATTACTCGCAAAAATATCCAACCTTCTTGAGTAAACTTAATTGCATTGCCTAAAAGGTTAATCAAGACTTGGCGTAATTTACTCTGATCTGTTTTCAGATATTGGGGAACATCGTCATTGCGTTCAAAGATTAACTGCAAGCCTTTGGATGAGACTTTAAGTTGCAACATTTCTTCTAGAGAATCAAGCAGGTGATATAGGTCGAAGCTATTTTCATTCAGCGTCAACCGACCGGCCTCAATTTTTGACATTTCCAGAACGTCATTGATTAATGATAGTAAATGCTCTCCGCTGCGGGTGATGATGCCCAAGTTTTCTTGCTGCTGCTGATTGAGCGAAGAATCGCGATTCATTAGTTGAGTAAAGCCGAGGATTGCGTTGAGGGGGGTACGCAATTCGTGGCTCATGTTGGCAAGAAATTCGCTTTTAGCTTTGTTGGCTGCATCGGCAGCTTCTTTAGCCTGTTGCAAGGCTAACTCTACCTTTTTGCGATCGCTGATTTCCTCCTGTAATTTTTGCGTTCTCTCGCTCACTCGCTGCTCTAGCGTCCGCGAGTGTTCCTCTTGTTGTTCGTAAAGCCGAGCATTTTCTAGAGAAATCGCTGCTTGAGAACACAAAAGTCTTAAAATTTCTAAGCGGTGTGGAGTAAAGGCATCAGTGGTGAGATTATTTTCTAAGTAAAGAATGCCAATAAGTTTGGATTGGGTCAGGATAGGAGTACATAAAAGGGATTTTATCTGATTTGAGCTAATATAAGATTCGGCAGCAAATTGTTTTTCAGTAACTGCATTACTTAAAAGTACATCTGTACGAGTTCGCTCTACATAATAAATTACCGTTAATGGCAAGCGATCGGGCATGAGATTTCGCTTCTGTACAAGTGAATCAACCTCTGGAATAGCTGCTGTTTGATACTCTACTAAGGCTTCGGCTGCAACTAAAAGCTGACCCTCTTGCAGCAAAATCAGAGAACCTTTTGTTGCCCCGGCATTCTCCATGAGAAGATTCATTAATTTAGCTAAGAGTTTGTCTAAGACTATTTCGCTAGAAATTGCTTGGCTGGCTTTGATTACTGTAGTCAAATCTAATAAGGATTTTGTGAACTTTGTAGTATTTGAATTGCCTTGAAGAATATTAAAACCAATAGTAGATGGCTGTTTATCAGTTACATGGTGTTGTTGATATGTTGAATAATTATTAACTTGTGGATGCTGATCGAGCCAAGAAAACAAATGAGGATAGTGTTGTTCTAGATCGTCAATTTTCGCTTTAGCTCCCCAGCGAGCATAGGCATAGTAGGCATCAATAAGATAACTCCGAGCAATTTTTTCTTTGCCCCATTCTAAATAAAACTTGGCAGCCAGCTCATTGCCTAGAGCTTCTTCATTCAGGTAGGTATTTTCTTTAGCTCCAGCGATCGCGCGATCGTAATAATCCATCGCTTCGAGAGCAGAACCTTGCACCCGATAGAGTTCGGCTTCCACCAGATAAAATTTATGTAAATAATTCATCGGCGCATGGTGTGACCAATCTTTCATCTTTTCCTGGTTCACCTCTATTTGCTGCAAATATTGCTGTTGTTCGCTTGGGCTGGCTCGATCGTAGCGAGCCAGGAGAGTCAATGAATGATAGAAATTGAGAATAGCAACTTGCATAAAACCAAAAGCAGATCCAGCTTGCTCGTTAGCTAAAACCGCATTTTTCAAAGCCAGCTCGTAATCTTTAAAATGGTAAGATAAAATTGCTTTGGCTACATAGAAAATAAACAGAACTGTGCCACTTTTAGTTTCAATTAAACGAGGCAGAGTTTCAGTTTCATCAAAACTAGATCCGCACAACAAAAATTTATCCGCAGCTTCACCTTTTAAGTTCAATCCCAGTTGTCTCCACACCTGAGAAAAATGTATAGGAATTTGTTGCTTGATTTTAATACATAAATTAATGTAGGGTGCTTGTTGCTGCACTATAAAGTCCAAATTATCTTCAGTAAAAAACAAGTAACTACAAAAGTTAGCTGCACAATAACCAGCCCACTCTATATCTCCTGTTTCTAGCCCACTTTGTACTCCTTCTTGCAAAGGAATGAGACTATTTTTAGCAGGTTCTTTCCAAGTTCTAATATTAGAATTAAATAAGTTGTAAACTTTAGCTTTAAGTTCTTTGGCATTAAATTTTTCTAGCAGTTTCAACGCGATGGTTCCGGCATGATATCCCGCATCCATCTTTCCAACTCCCGACAGTAATAAGCCATAAAAACCGTAGGCAAAAGCAGACAGAGCCGAATTTCCACAGTCAATACAAAGATTAACCATTGTGACAATCAAGGGGGGGAAAATCTCTGGCTTTGCCATGAAAACAGGTGCACAAAGAATTTTCAAAATTCGCATAGCCGACAATTTATAAGGATCGGTCATTGCTGGAATGTTTTCTAAATCCGCCAAGTTTGGTAAATCAACTATTAAACTATCATCTCCCTCTAGAGTGACCAAATAAACATCTAGTTTTTGCAAAATTTGCAGTCCGATATCGACTGCTTGAATCATCTGTAATTGACCAATACAAATTAGCATTTGCAGCTCGTATACTTTGACGCGATCGAGCAAGCTTGTAGCATTTTGTAGAGCAGTTTCGGCTAACATCGCCGATCGTCCAAAGTTAACATTTAAGTATTCGGCTTCGGCAGCTTCAATGTAAAGAGCTAGGGTCATGTCATAGTGACTTTGCCAACAGTTTTCGGTGAGCAATTCTAAACCCACTGTTAAATACTTGACAGCCGCTTCATAAGCTGTTGCTGATTTTGCTTTCTTTCCTGCGATCAGGTTGAGTTGAACCAGTTGGTCTTTTTCCGCCGGATTGGTGATAAATTCTAAGCCTATATTTAACTGATTGACTATATCAAAAATCTTTTCTTCTAAAGCTACCTGAGCCGTATTGTTTAACAAACTTTGACCAATTTTCAAGTGAGTAGCTTTCTTTTGATCTTCAGGAATTAGAGAATAAGCTGCTTGCTGAACGCGATCGTGCAAAAATTTATAAGGAACTGATAACTCTGGATTTTTAGAGTTATCTATAGCCGTTTGCTCCTGAAAAAACTTGTAGATATCGCTTTGGGGCAACACTAACTCTTCTTGCAGCGCTCTCCACAAAGCCGCCGCTGTATCTGCTAGCGATTCTTCTAGTAGGATCGCCAGGGTTGCTAAGTTAAATTGATTGCCAATACAAGCAGCAAGTTTTAGTACAGCTTGAGTTCTCGTCGGTAGTTTTTGCAACCGTGCTGCCATAAATTCCACGACATCATCAGTCAGCGCTAATGCCTTAATCTCAGCAATATTGCATTCCCAATAACCTCTCTCTCGATTAAAGCTGATTAAATTTTCCTCATGGAGCGTCTTGAGAAATTGACTGCTAAAGAAGGGATTGCCTTTGGTTTTTTGATAGATCAGTTGGGTGAGGGGGTTAGCTAAGGAGCTGGTACAACTGAGGGTATCTGCAACCATCTGGTTTAGATCCGGCAGATTTAGTGGTGCTAGGGTAATGCGGTTAATAACAGCACCTGCTTTACCAATTTTTTCAATGGTTTGTATTAATAAATGAGCAGGTGAGACTTCATTATCCCGATAAGCGCCTATTAGCAATAAATAAATACTTTCAACTTCACTCATTACTACCTGCATTAAGTTTAAAGAAGCTGAATCTGCCCACTGCAAATCGTCAAGAAAAATCACAAGAGGATGCTCTGGAGCAGTGAAGACTTGAATAAAATTTTGGAACAGCAGGTTAAAGCGATTTTGAGCGGCATTGCCAGATAGTTCGGGAACGGGTAATTGCGGGCCAATAATTTGCTCTAGTTCTGGAATTACGTCAATAATAACTTGAGCGTTCTCGCCCAAAGCATTCAGGATTTTGGTTTGCCACTGTTTGAGTTTAGCGTTACTTTCTATCAGTAGTTGTCCCATTAAATCTCGACATGCCTGCACGAAAGCAGAGAAGGGGATATCTCGTTGAAATTGGTCGAATTTACCTTGGATAAAGTAGCCGCGCTGCCGGACAATTGGCTTGTGAACTTCATGGACGACGGAGGTTTTACCGATGCCAGAAAATCCTGCGACTAGCATTAATTCTGTAGACCCTTGAGCTACTCGGTCGAAAGCTGCTAGTAAGGTTGCTACCTCTGGTTCGCGACCGTAAAGTTTTTCGGGGATAGTAAAGCGATCGCACAAATCTCTCTGCCCTAGTTTAAAAGAAGCGATTTCACCAGTTTTTTGCCACTGGGACAAACAAATTTCTAAGTCGTGCTTGAGTCCGAGAGCACTCTGATAGCGACCTTCGGCGTTCTTTGCCATCAATTTGCTGACAATATCGCAGATGGCCGCAGGAATGTTCTGGTTGAGGCGATTAACTGAGATCGGTTGCTTGGCAAGGTGGCAGTATACCAAATCCATTGGATCGTCAGAGACAAAGGGCAACTTTCCAGTTAGCAGTTCGTAGAATGAGACTCCTAGAGAGTAGAAATCTGTGCGGTAGTCAATGCCTCGATTCATTCGCCCGGTTTGTTCGGGAGATATGTAAGGTAAGGTGCCTTCGAGGATATTAGGATTTTGAATTTCTTGGGTTTCGCGCGGTAGCAGAGAGGCGATACTGAAGTCAATTAGTTTAACTTGCTTGCTGACCGGGTTAATTAGAATATTGGCAGGTTTGAGGTCTTTGTGGATAACGCGGTGGCGAGCGAGTCCGTCCAGGGCGCTGGCAATTTGAATCGCAATGGGAAGAAATTCGTTAATGGGTAAACTTTCTAGAGGTTCGCTACTTGCTGCTGCTAGGGTGGCGAGATAGCCAGTTAAGGAAATTCCGCCAAAGTCTTCCATGATCAAGGCATAGTGGTTGTGGTACCTCTCTAGGCTGTAGATTTTGACTGTGCCGGGGATATCTAAGTTTTTAGCTATGACGTATTGGTTGCGAAAGTGAACCAGTTCGTTGAAGCTGGGAAAATCATTTCGCAGCAGTTTGATGGCGACAGGCTGCCCATCCCAAGAGCGCAGACCGCGATAAACTAAAGTTCGACTACCTGCGTATATTTGCTCAGCGATCTCGTATCCGAGAAGATAATTTTTGAGGTCAGCCATATCTATTCCTACTGCTCCTGTCGAAATTGAATCTACTGAGATTTACTATCTACAAATACGTAAGTCCGATCAAATATTATTATGGTTGCTGTTCTCAATTCAAATCGCGTCGATTCTTCCTCACGAGTCAGAAATCCTCTTTAAATGAGCGTTGATATTATTTTTAATCTAGCAAATACTGTCAGTGATTTTGTCAAAGCGAAAGCTATTTGCCAAATGTGCAATCGCCGCTGCCAGAGCCATATTTGACTCACGGATTTGCTCCACGAGTTCCAGCACTAATTCTCCATCCAATTCCATTGCCGCCTGACGCAGAGCCGCTACCCACTCAGCAGGCATTTCTTTCCAAGTCTCAGCGGTTAGTTCCACTAGGGGGGTCTGCTCGTGGAGGAGGACGGCTGGAACCTGCTCTTGCTCTTCATAAACGTAAATTAACCCTAAATATTGAGCCATTTTTTCAAATAGCACCCCCTCTTGAAATGGCTTGCTCAGAAAGTCATTGCAGCCGGCTGAAAAGGCACCTTTGCGATCTTCATCAAAGGCATTAGCAGTGAGGGCAATAATCACAGTTGCCTCACCCTTAAGCTTGGCTCTAATCTGTTTAGTAGCTTCATATCCGTCCATAACTGGCATCCGCAAATCCATTAACACTAAGTGCGGCTCCCAGCTTTCCCACAAATCAACAGCTTCTTGACCGTTAACTGCTTCGCACACTTCAAAACCCAACTGTGCGAGCAACTTAACGAGTAATAGGCGATTTTCCCACTGATCTTCAACCACCAAAATGCGGTATAAAGGTTGCCCCGGGGCTAAACCAATAACTCGCTGTATAGGCGGTTTAACTTGAACGTTAGCAGCATCGCCCTGGCTAATCGGAATGTTAAATTTAAAAGTCGTTCCCTTGCCCACTTGAGTGCTAACGGTGATCTTTCCCCCCATCAATTCCACAAAATTTTGGCTAATAGCTAAGCCAAGGCCAGTTCCTTTTTGAGAGTTGCGACCAGTTTGAGTTTGGACAAAGGGTTTAAACAAGATTTCTAGCTCATCTGGCGCGATCCCAGGGCCGGTATCTTGTATTTCAAAGAATAAGGTTAATTGTTGGTTGTTGGCTGATGATTGTTGCGAGGTGAGCTGCGGATTGTCGATTTTTTTTATTCGCAAAATTACACAACCTGTTTGAGTAAATTTGATTGCGTTGTCCAGCAAGTTAATCAAAACTTGGCGCAATTTTACTTCGTCGGTTTTTATGTATTGGGGAATTCCAGTTGCTTTTTCAAAAATTAGTTGGAGTTGTTTGGATGAGGCTTTGACTTGCAGCATTTGTTCAATTTCATTGAGTAGATGTTGCAACTCAAAAGTATTTTCATGCAGAGTCAGACGACCTGACTCAATTTTAGTCATTTCCAAAATAGCGTTGATCAGGCTAAGCAAATGTTCGCCGCTGCGAGCAATAATTCCTAAATTTGCCTGCTGCACTTGATTGACCGATGAGTCGCGGCTCATCATTTGAGTAAAGCCGAGAATAGCATTGAGAGGAGTCCGCAGTTCATGGCTCATATTGTCTAAAAATTCGCTTTTGGCGCGGTTAGCTACTTCTGCTATATCTTTAGCTTCTTTTAGTTCTACGGTCCGTTCTTCAACGCGAATTTCTAATTTTTGTGCTTGTTCTCGTAATTTTGTTTCTGATTCTTTGAGTTCTGATGTGCGTTCTTCAACTCGCTGTTCTAGGTCAGCATTAGTTTTTTCCAAGATGGTAAAAGATTCGCGCAACTGCTGTGCCATTTTGTTAAAATATTCCCCGAGAACTTCGAGTTCTTCTATACCTTTTACCTGCACATTTTTGTCTAAATCCCCACTGGCGATCGCCCTAGAAGCGTCTCTTAAATGTAAAATTGGTCGGGTAATCCAGCGTGCAGTCAATATTCCCAAAATAGTAGCTAGCGCTAAGGCTCCCAAACACAATAAAATGGTGATATGAGTATTGGCATTAATTTGATCCATGAAATCGCTTTCAGGAACTACTACCACAATTAACCAGTCCAAACCATTGTTATACTGAAAGGGCATGACTTGGACAAATTGCCGCTGACCGCCTAGGGAAAAATCTAACTGATTAGCGCTACTAATTTGATTGAGGTTGCCAAATTTTTCTTTTAAATGCCCTGCTGTTAGCCGAATTAAATCATCTTCGCTATCTAAAGTATTTAAACGTTCCATCTTACCATTGCTGATAATAAATGGCTCTTTTACCGTGGAACTGGCTACTAAAAATCCCGAACGTTCCATAATGAATGTCTGTCCCGAACGGCCGATTTTTAAGCTGTGCAGGAAGTCGCTAATAAAAGAGAGGATAAAATTAGCAATTAATACGCCGCGCAGTTCGCCATTTTCTTCATAGACTGGGTGGGCGTAGGGGAGAGATAGGGTTTTCTGACCTGTAACTAATGGGAAAATTTCGTGCCATACTGGTTTGCCTAAGCGTACGCTGTCTTTATACCAAGAACGGCTGAGTATGTTGTAGTTGGGGGTGACTTGTAATAGTTTTGTTTGATTGCCTTTGCTATCGGATTCGTAGAGATAAAGTTCATGCCGATGCTCCTTGGGTGCTATTTTAAGAAATACCTGACCATCAATTTGGCGTTCAACTGCAATGAACTCTCCGGTTTTGGTTGCAAAACCCATATTAGTCACAAAGTTAAATGCTTGAATTTGTTCCCAAAAATAGCGGTGTGCATTTGTGACTTCATCTGGATTTAAGTATCCCAGGCGCAGGGCATTGGCATTGAGTTGAGTGACGCGAGGGCCTGTGTCTAGGTAAGTTTTGAGTTGCTGTTCGATGCGGGCGGTAATTTCACTCCGCAACTGACTGGCAACTTGGTTAACTGCTTTTTGCCCGTTGCGTAAGGATAGCCAGCCTGTCAGACCTACGGCGGCAAAGATTTGCAGGACGAAAGGCAATACTAAAATCAGGCGCAGTGATACCTTTTTTTGAGAACGGTTTGATAAGAAAGTGGTTGCAGAGGTCTGTGACATTGATTGGTGTTACTCCTGAGGTAACGGGTTGGTTGACACAAAAATCTCAGTAGATTTAGTGAAATAAGGCTGAGGAAATAGATATTAAAAATAAATCTCTAATAGTTAGTGAAAATTTTTAGAAGGTAACTTGCTTGAACAAGTAATGCTAATTACGTGTTTTCCATAATACGTTTATAATTATAGCTGACTAAAAATGCTAATGCGCCTTAATTTTTTTATAGGATTTGTAAAAATTTTTATTTTTTAGCAAAGCAGTTAGCAATCATTTGTAATAGATTACCGCGTTTAGAGATATTTGTAGTAGTTTTTAACTTTACTTTACACAGCGGTACTAAAAAGTACAATTTTATCAAATTTACAGATCGACATGGCTCTAATATACGTCTCAAAAAATGGACCTCTGTCGCGCTAAAAACATGACACGCCAGACCGCTGAAAACGTTAAGGGCGGTCTAACTGACTATTACGTGAAGAAACCGGGTTTTTGCGTCCAGGACTGACTTATTGAGAATAGTGCAAGATGTGAGTTTAGTCGATCGGCAAAAAGTGGGGTGTGGCAACGGGTATTTGAGGCGTTAGCCGAAGATGCGGACAAGGAATACGCGATGATTGACTCCACCATAGTCCGCGCCCACTTTTCCCAGTGCCATCCCAAAAAGGGGATGCAGACACCGAAGCGATTGGACATAGCACTCGTCGGGTTGAGTACCAACATCCATGCGGTGGTGGATGGGTTGGCCAATCCCGTCGGCTTCCACCTCACATCTGGAACCACTTCCCCCCGGACAAATGGCCTTCGACAAACCCACAGGCTTCAAACCCCAGCGTCGGCTTTCTTGTTTTCTCCTCGGCTGGGTGAGTCTCATGGCTACTTTACTCAACAATATTCCGATTTATGTTCATCGTTGGAATTCTTTCGTGGGCACTCAATAGGATGAATTTTATGCCTATAACTCCTTCTAGCTGTAACAAACTGACACCGGCGAGCCCCCACTCTCCCGATCTCTCCCCTTTTCCCGTTAAGCTTCTTTAAAGCACAGGTCTTTGAGAATGAAGATTTGATGTAGATTTGGGCGATCGCGAATACCGGCTAACAACCGCTGTGATGATTTTGCTATGGTGGTCAAGATGGGTCGATCGGGCACAGCAGACAAAAGTGCAAAAATCTACAGTCCGCTAAGCGGTTTGCGCGATCGGACTTAGGTTTTAAGGATAAATTAGTTAATACACAATCCAACGTCGTTTATCAAAGGATTCAGCAAGCAATCCTCAAGGAGTAAAAATCATGGTTCAGATTCAAGAAATTTCTCAAGTATCTACTCTGCACGCACCTGCTGCACCCAATGGAATAGCTGCTACAGAATTGCGGCCTTGGGGTTCATTTACGACTCTAGAAGAAGGCCCCGGATATAAAATTAAGCGGATCGAAGTTAAGTCCGGACACCGCCTCAGCCTGCAAATGCACCACCACCGCAGCGAACACTGGATCGTGGTTTCTGGTACTGCCAAAGTTACTTGTGGCGAAACTGAACAAGTTCTGTTTACAAATCAGTCTACCTACGTTCCTCAGTGCATTTCTCACCGCCTCGAAAATCCGGGAGTTATCCCCCTGATTTTAATTGAGGTGCAGAATGGCGAATATCTCGGAGAAGATGATATTGTTCGCTTTCAAGACGATTATGCTCGTACTGAAAAGGCTAAGTAACTCAAGTTGCTAAAAATATAGAGGTAAGGTGCACGGCAGAAGTGCGCCTTACATTCTGAGGGTGAGTTTCACGCCTCCGTGCGCACCCTACATTTTCAAAACTCAACACTACTCCCAAATTACCAATTACCCATAATGATTCATCTGAGCAAAACAGCAGCAACAGAAGTAACGCGCCTCAAGTCGAAGCATCCAAACCCCAATGCTTTATTTCGTCTGGGCGTGGAATCGAGCGGCTGCTCGGGTTTGTCTTATACAATGGCATTTGACGATGCGCCAGCCCCAGAAGACGCTGTATGCGAGTCCGAGGGAATTGAAGTTGCGATCGACCCCCAGCACTTAAAATATCTCAATGAGCTCACCTTGGATTATTCAGAAGACTTGATGGGCGGAGGTTTCCGATTTCACAATCCCAATGCCGCCCAAAGCTGTAGCTGCGGCAACTCCTTTTCTGCCAAGGAATAACCAACCTGTAGGGTGCGTCCGTTGCAGATAATTCTTCAATTTTTTAATCTAAAATCGATTGACGCACCTGACAAAATAAGAAATAACCAATATGATTGAGAGTGCGTCCGTTGCAGATAATTCTTCAAATCTAAAATCTAAAATCTAAAATCTAAAATCTAAAATCTAAAATCTAAAATCTAAAATCTAAAATTTAAAATCTAAAATCTAAAATCTAAAATTTAAAATCTAAAATCTAAAATCTAAAATCTAAAATCTAAAATCTAAAATCGTATGATGACAGTCAAAGACTTAGAAAAAGTCCAAAAAACATTCAAAGAAGCGGGTCAAGACTACCAAGTTGAACTAGAAAGCGGGAAGATTATCATTGTGGGCCCGTCAGACATTGTATCTAGTGAAATTGGCATTCGCTTGAGTGCCTTTCTCTTCGTTTGGGTGAATCCCCGCCGTTTGGGTCGAGTTTTTGACTCGGCAGGCGGCTTTATTTTACCTGATGCTAACCTTACAGCACCTGATGTTTCTTTTGTCCGAGCCGCACGTCTCAGGCAAAGTCCCCGTTATTTCGGAGAATTTGTCCCAGACTTGGTAGTAGAAATTAAATCACAGAGCGATCGCATTAAACCGCTAGAAAAAAAGATTCTAAATTTTATAGAACTCGGAGCACAAGTGGGAATTCTGATTGACCCGGACGAAGAAACTGTTACAGTTTATCGTCAGGAATGTGAACCAATTGTGTTGGGAAATGAAGATATTTTGACAGTCGCCGAACTTTTCCCAGGTTGGGAATTGCCAATTTGTGAACTGTGGCCACCAATTTTTACAGAAGCAGAAACTCAAACTCAAGCATAATAAAGTTTAGGCAGGTTTTACATGGCAAGAAATGCGAAAAGCCTCTCTTCTCTTCCTCTGTGTTCTCTGCGTTCTCTGCGGTTAAATCATTCCTATGCAACCGTAAACGATATGAGTGCAATCGAAAAGCTTTTAATCAAGCTGCCGTACCGAGAATCATCCACTGCATTAACTGCTGCCACTCAGGAGATTGAGCTAATAAATCTGCATCGAATTCATTTCCCGCATCCTGCGAAAACTCGGCGAAAGCTTCCGCCCAATTAATTACTGTTTCCACAGGCAAATAAGGCGTATAATTCCAAGAACGCTGCAAAAACTCTACCATCTCAACAGAATGACCGGTGCGGTACAAATACCAAGCAATCCAAACTAAGGTACTGTACTTGATTTGCTTTTCCAACAAACGTATTTTATCCGGCAATTCGGGGCGGGCAAAAAAACTGTCCATGACTGCGGCCAGGGATTTAGCCTGCGGTAAACCTTTGTACATGGCGCTTTGTTCGTGCTGGCGGTAGCAAACAGTTATTTGTTGCAGCCACTCTGCTTCGCATCCCATTAAGGCTAAACGCAGCACTAAATCTGTATCTTCCGCCGGGGGAAATCGAGGATCGAATCCGCCGGCGCGCTCTAACCACTGACGGCGAAATACCATGGCGCTTGGTAATACAGGTTTCCACCTGAGCCACATTTCTAAGTCTAATGTAGGGACGTTTTGCCAGAGTTTGACATCTTTTAGCGGTTCGCCTTTACTGTTGACTAGACGCCAGCCGCTGTGGACTATTCCTAGATTTGGTCGTGCTGCAAATACAGCCATTTGTGCAGCTAATTTGTCTGGAAAGAAGTAGTCGTCAGCATCGAGAAAGGCGATGAATTCTCCTCGCGCTAGCTCGATACCGCGATTTCTGGCAATCGAAACTCCTTGATTTTGTTGGTAAAGGTAGCGAATTCGATCGCCATATTTCTCTAAAACTAATTTGGTATCGTCTCGGGAGCCGTCGTCTACGACAATAATTTCCCAGTTAGCATAGGTTTGGTGCAGAACGCTATCTACGGCTTGGCCGACGTAAGCAGCGCAGTTGTAAGCCGGAATTACTACGCTTACCTGCGGGGTGCGATCGCTCATAATTAATATCAAGTCAGATGGATTATACTATTTTAGATTTTAGATTTTAGATTTTAGATTTTAGATTTTAGATTTTAGATTTGCGAATGACTGATGACGGTCAGGTTTGGAACACGAGCCTACTGTTGCATTCTTTTTTTGAACTGGTATTAGAATCAATACGCCCTGGGCAGATTTACGGAAATCCGGGCTTTGAAATCAAGAAAAATCATGCACCGGCCCCTACAAGAGTTATTGGTCACATCCGGTTGCGTCTTTATTGTACAATACTCATCGGGTGCCCTAGAGACTGACGCACCCGATCGGCGATGCTGTTTGAGAATAATTTGGTTTCAAGAATTTGCCAAGGTAAGTTGCTGTGAATTCAGTAAATTATGGTGGCGATTTGCTAAAGGTTGGCGATCGCCTTTTGCCTTCAAATACTTGTCAGCTACTTGCAAAACCTGTTCGGGATTAGCCGGCTTGCTCAAAAAATCGGAAGCACCTGTCAATTTGGCTCGCGTGCGGTCAATGATACTGTCTTGACCGGTCAAAAACACGATCGGAGTTTCCCGAAAAGCGGGTGTTTTTCGCAAAAAATTGCACAAAGCAAAGCCACTGGTTTTCGGCATCACCACGTCCATAAAAATTAAAGCAGGCTTGTTCTTGGCTAGAATGCCCACTCCCTGCATGGGGTCTTGAATTTTTAGAACTCGATACCCCTCTGGCAATAAAATTTCCTCTAAAAATTCGCATACTGTCGGACTGTCATCGATACAGGCAATCAAAGGGCGACCCGGTTGGGCGATCGCCGCAGCCCAGCGCCACTGTTCTATAGGCGACGGCAAGTCGGGTACTGTTCGGAAATTGACTAAACCCTGTTTCATGTAATTAACTAAAGCGCGAGTTGCCACTGTCACGCACTGCTTTTTCTTAAATGCAATATCCCAAAGAGTATTTTCGCCGTTAAATACGTTAGCCAAAGCGATCAAAGAATTAGAACTAAATCGATTTTCCTCCAACTGGGCAGACGCTTTTAAAAGTGGTGCTTGTTCTGGATCTACTAGCCACAAACCCATTGCTTTCCACTTCTGCCAAATTTGTTGTGTAGAACACAGAATTTTCTCTACTTCCGTTAAAGACAGCAGCAAAGAAGAGGTAATTTTATAAAAATATTTTTGGGACGGACGCCACTCCCGGCGCAAACCCGATTGACCGATCAAAGCAAAGAACACTTCCGAAACGCTGCTGTGGACGATCGCCTTAGCTTGTTCCAAACTCATTTCGCTGGCTGCTACCCCTCGCTGAAGCAGTTGATATTCCCACAGTTCCCCAGCATCAACGTCTCTGAGATCCACTTGAAAGTTTCGACAGTGTTGCCCGATCGCCCTATACCAGCGCCTCGATCTGTGCGATCCTCCTGTGGCATAAACCAAACTACCCTGAAAAAAGTAAAGTTGCCACTGTTGTTCCCCTTGTTCTAACAGCAGTTTCCCTGTGGCTTGTTTCTGGCTGAGTACAGCCAGAGTATGGGACAACATTTTGTATCCTATTGCAGTAGCAGACATATCAACTCGCATCCCCTGTACTCTGTTTGTACCATTATATAGTTGCCGAGTTGTGAAAGATAACAGTAATATTACTGAATTTGGGTTAATAAAAACAACTAATTCTGCGCATTCAACCCTGTCAGGGAGTGATTCCCCTCGGGAGTTTTAGCCCCGAGGATGCAACGCCTCTTTGCACTAATAACTAATAACTAAAATCGCGGTTTTGACTAATAACTAATTCCCCTCGCTATCTTTGGAAGGTACTGGATCGTAACCCCCCGGATGAAAAGGATGACAGCGCAAAATCCGCTTAACCGCCATCGAACCGCCGCGGACCGCCCCAAATCTTTCTATTGCTTCGATCGCGTATTGCGAACAAGTTGGCTGAAATCGACAGGCGTTAGGCAGGTAAGGAGAAATCCCCATTTTGTAGCCTCTAATTAATCCAATCAACACTATTTTCACAATTTTTACCTCAGCACTAGATGAGATTAATAGCAAAAAGTCGTCCCGTAGCCTCGATCGTAATTTTGCCAGTCAAGTCTCCCGATTGTGCGATCGCGCCTCAAATGCCTCTGAGAGTTCCGCCAACATTTCCAGCGCCAATTATACCTGTTTTCTTTTTGCCTCTTGAATACCTAAAGCACAATTTGAGGAGATAATATGGTACTTGTCTCTGAGTTTGCTACTTGACCGATACCTAAAAAATTACCGTCTCGATCGTAAACCTGCAACGGATAGGGAGGTTGTGGTATTGGGTTGTCGGGGAGATTGTTCGTACTGTCTTCCTCTCCCCCTATGGGCGTTTCGGGAATTGGGAGGCGCTGTCCTTGAAACCAGCGTTTGGTATATTCACGCGAAAGGACGATCGCCCCTAAATGTCCCAAAACCGCCGATGGCAAAATCGGGCAGAATTTATTCTGCTGCAATTGCAGTTCTAATTGTTCAAAACTGAGACTTTCCTCGATCGAAAAACCGCTACTTTCGGTGCGAGTCAAACAAGCCAAAGTACCGCCTGCATTCAACAGTGCGCCCAAATCCCGCGCGATCGCCCGAATGTAAGTACCGGCCCCGCAGGCGATCGACAAATCCAATTCAGGAAAATCCCCCGATCGCCAATCCAAGATTTCCAGCCTAAAAACCTCAACTTTCCTAGCAGCAACTTCGACGTTTTGGCCTTTTCTTGCTAACTCATAAAGGCGTTTTCCTCCCACCTGCACCGCACTAAAACTCGGCGGAAATTGCTCGATTTTTCCTAGAAATTTTGGCAGTGCAGCTTGCACTTTTTCCAAACTCAACTCTGGCACGGGTCGAGAATAGATAATTTCTCCTTCTAAATCGTCAGTAGCAGTAGTTAAGCCAAACCGAATCGTACCTCGGTAAGCTTTATTGTGTTGGAGAAATTGCAGCAGTCTGGTTGCTTTGCCGAGGGCGATCGGCAAAACGCCAGTCACAGCAGGATCGAGGGTTCCTCCGTGTCCGACTCGCTTGAGTTTCAATAGCCGGCGCACTCGCCCCACGCAGTCGTGAGAGGTCATGCCCGCAGGTTTGTTGAGATTGAGAAAACCGTCAGTAGTCATTAGGAAGTTGGGCAACGACGAGCAATGTACGGGATGTAACGGATATAACGGATGTCAGGAAGAAGGAAGAAGTAAGCAGGAAAAAGGAAGATGAAAAGTTTGGAGATGGATTTCTTTCGCATCGCGAAAGCTAACGTTACTTGCAACGCAAAAGCGGTTTTGACTTAAAAGTTTCAACATTGAAAACTTAAAACTACAAACTACCCACCAGCCTAATTATTAATTTCCAATTCCCAATTCCCAATTCCCAATTACCTATTAAAGAATAAAGTCTGCCTGACTGATAGAAGTGCGGGCAACTCCGAATAAAGTAGCGAGAATTTCCTTGGTGTTTGTAAGCTGAATAATTGTACTCGGCGAAGTTCCGGCCCCAGCGGAAATGGTGAGTTCGGCAAAAGTGAGGCCGGCAGTCAAGCGAATTTGATCCGTACCATCAGTAAAATCTGTAATCACATCCCCGTCCGCCAAACGCCCGATCGCAAAAGTATCGTTTCCGGCGCCGCCAGTTAAAGTATCTAGGCCGCGATCGCCCGATAAACAGTCATTGCCGATGCCACCAAACAGCGAGTCATCGCCGGCACCCCCAAACAGCGTGTCATCGCCCGCGCCTCCCAACAAAGTATCGGTGTCTTGGTTGCCAAACAGCAAATCATTGCCATCGTCGCCCAGCATTGAGTCAGAACCTTTGCCGCCGTAGAAAGTATCGCCGCCGGCCCCACCCAAAACGCTGTCGCGGCCGGCACCGCCGAACAGCAAATCATTGCCAACGTCGCCCAGCAGTGAGTCATCGCCGTCGCCGCCGTAGAGGGAATCGTCTGCGCCTAAGCCCAAAATGCTGTCAGGGCCACCCAAACCAAATATCAAGTTAGCGCCCGCAGTACCTCTGAGGGAGTCGGGGCCGCTGGTGCCGCGAGTGCCGCCAGATGCCCCTCCGGGACTGGTACCGCTGCTGGGGGTTGGGGTTGTGACGGGAATTGGCTGAACTGGCACTGCTGATGGCATGATTCTGAAGATGGGTAGAAATTTGCAATTCTAACTTAACTTAAAACCGGAAGTTATAGAAAATAGCATAAAAACCCCGTGTCTTGAGACGGGGAAGCGGTCAAAAATCTGTTAGCAGCGTTGCTTTTGCGAGCATAAATTCAAGTCAGGTCTGTTGTTTAGAAATAATAGACCTCTTGCAAAAATCCTTTTCATCAATTGATGGGACGGGATCTGGGGCCCATCCCACAAAAAAATAAATCTTGTGGGATGGGCCCCAGATCCCGTCCTAATTATTTTTGCAATCTTGTCTAATATCTGCCGTACTTCCATTTCTGGTTAATGTTGTGGAGATGATGTTGCAGAGGGCGATCGCCTGTTAATTTTAGAAGCGATGAAAATGGAAATTGCTGTTACTGCTGAAGTTGCCGGAACTGTGGCCCCGTTGTTTTGTGAAAAAGGGCAAACGGTGACAGTCGGACAAATTCTAGTGACGGTTCAACCGAATTAAAGATACTTCCAATCCCCACAGTAAAAATCAATTCGCCCAAACAAAAAGCGCCCCTATTTCTAGGAGCGCTTTTTGTTATTAATCAAAAACTAAAACTTAGCCATTGATAGAAGGAGCAACCAAAGCTACGGGAGTTGTTTCACCAGCAGCCAAATCAAGCGGGAAGTTGTGAGCATTGCGCTCGTGCATTACTTCCATACCCAAGTTAGCGCGGTTGATGACATCAGCCCA
>NZ_JAUBTB010000082.1:0-32508 GCF_036704965.1 Microcoleus sp. F10-B2
AAACTTGTTCGTTGTCTTGCTCATAAGGGCTCCACCTTCTCAGGAGTTGGAGCCTCCGACAATCCTGGGGCGGTTCAAGCTTGGCTTTTGCAGGTATTGCAATGCGACTGCAGAATGTCCCATGTCTCGGGGCAGAACGGCAGGAATTTGAGTTCCCATGCAGCGTGGTGATAACCCTCTTTGGCCAAAAATGTGGGGGCAAAGCGGCGGGTGCGGATATCAATGCTATTTGCTGGAAGCCACAAGCCGTGGAAGTATCGTTTACCGCTCATCGCCTTGGGGTATCGCCGCTTAACGATCTCTGGAAGGTCAACATCCAGCGCTTCGGCCAAACCGGTCTCATCAATGTTGGGGTCCTCCGCGACGGCGACCACATTGCGGTGCCTTTGTCCGAGTTCGCCAAGCACTGTGAAGCTGTTTGGAACACCAGCAAGGTGGCATGCGCGCGCGATCCCGCCGCGTAAGGACTCGTTCTCCCCGAAAGCGAAAGGCTCATTCTTTTTGAACCGGAGTTTGCGGGGTGTATCAACCTTGGCAGGTTCGTGCCGAAGCAGTTCGGCTGCGAGATTTGCGAGCGACAGCATGGGTTTATGCTTTAAGCTGCGCTAACAGTTCGACCGAGTTCACCTTGCACTGTTTTGTAGCAATGAGCCGATCATCCACTGCCAATGCAAGATCATCGACCGTTATGAACTCTCTCCCGTCGTGAATCGCAATCCGGATGGCTTGTTTCACGACGTTCATCAGCAGGCCGATAACACCCTGGCATACTGTCCAGAGCGCCATGGCGAGTTCCTGATTATCCAAATTTGACGGCATTTTCACAACGCCGAGCCTGAGCATTTCGCAATCCAGGGCAGAGAGGAAACCGATCCACAGTTCCCGCTCTTCCTCGTTCTCCCAGTTAAGGGCTCCAAATCGAAACGGTGCCATCGTTCGCATGGCGACTTCCTGATCCTTATAGATCATTTTTTCAGCGTCGTCCGTGCCGATGAGAACGATACCGACATAGCCGCCGTTCAGCAGCGTTTTCAGCTCTGAGGTAAAGCTCGAGTTTACGCCGGATTGGCGGCATGCCTCATGCACTTCATCGATTATCAGCAGCTCAACACCTGCATCAATCATCGCTTCGACCGACCGTAAGCGTATGATCGCGAGATCTTTTGTCGCTGGAAACCCTTCGCCTAGCGCGGTCAGGATTTGCCTGTGCATCTCAAGTGGGCCACCGCCAGTTCCCATAGTCACAAAAACCACGGGAATTTTTCCAGCCTCGGCGTCCTCATTGACCGCTTCCGTGAACATCTGTGCGGCTATAGTTTTGCCAGTGTGGGATGGAGCGAATAGGCAGGTAGCGGCCTGCATGCAACCTCGTGTGTCCCGCCCAATATTTTTAGCCTCATACAGTGTTTGCATTGCCTCGAGCTGCCAAGGATATTGAAGTCGGATGGCATCTACTGCGACAATCGCGCGGGCTGCAGCGGTTGAGCGGGATGCAATCTGGGTGCCCTGCAGGGCTCTAAAGGCATCTTTGAGCGACTGTGATGCAGTGATGACGGGCGCAGGAAACTGGTTGGTTTCCGGTTTGGCCAGAACAAGTTGTTCATTTTTGGTTGCAATTTTCATCTCTGTGCCTCCCACTTGATATTCATACCGCCTGCGCGCCTTGGCTTCTGTTTGCGCACGATTTGGTGATCTTGACCCTGGCCTCGGCGGCTGCTCGGGACGCCGCGATTCTTGGCGCGCTCGGATTCCGCCCAGGTTTTGACTTGCTGGTGCTTTTTCGGTCTGGGGCGTGGAATGAGCTGGTCTGAGTCCTTGCGGTCTGTGCCGGCAAGCTTGTTGTTGATGACTGTAGGCAACAGATCGCGACCGTAAATCTCATCGTCATCTGCGTCAGCTTCATCCGCTGAGTTGTCCACCTTCTGATCGTCTTCATCGCTGAAGCCGAAGATGTCATCTTCGTGCGCAACCTCGACATATCGCCGGAGCGACTTCGCCGTTTCCGAATGGGCCAGCGCTCTGCCAAGGAGCTTTCGCTGAGCCTTGGTCGACTTGGCGGAAACATTGGCGATTTCGTTAAACAGGATGGCGCGATAATACGACTGTTCCTCAGGAGAACAGAATGCATCCGCCTCTGCCTTTGCGAGTTCTAGGACACGTTTATGCACGAACAGCGGCATGCCCTCCATGTCGGGGTTTGCGCATTTGAGCTCAACCCAACGCTCGTAACCTTCGAAGGGGACCCAAAGATAACCCTTGCCGAGATTATCGGGGTCGTATTTGAATCTGCCGTGTGCGGAGACTTTACGATGGGGGTCACTATTTTTACGCTTCTGTCTGGGCGTGATGTCGCCAGCGGGAATACGCTTGCGCTCGAATAGTGAGACTATGTCTCCCATCTCGCAGCAGGAGTAACGGTTATGCATGAACACCACGCCCGACGGGTAGACTGCGGCCTTGAGGTCGACGCAGCCCATGTTGCGGTAAAATTGATCGAGGTCCTCAATCGCGTTGGGCGCGCGCATGGCAGTTTCCTTGAGCCAGCGGAGTAGCGGTTGCGTTGTCATCAGGCGTGCCTCGAAATGTTGTAAGTGAAGCATGCTCTGTCGAGCAGTTCACGAGCCTTTGAGAATGGGCAGAGTATGTGGATGTCGGGGTTGAAGCCGAACTTGCGCATCAGGGCGATGTCGTAATTGTGCTGGGGCAACTTCTTGAACAGCATTTCGAGCTGGGTGCCGATCACGCGTTCGACGCTGACCTTGTCTTTTGGTTTGGCTTTTCCGGTCCAGCGGATGTTGATATATGCCTCAGCACATGCATCTTCGACATGGGATGAATGTGCCCCAGCTGAATTGTCGACGGTGATCCGATCTGGCTTGAGCCTGACATATTGCAACTCCGGAAAACGCTCACGAAGATCGTCTGGGACCTTCTTGATCGAGTTCGCATGAACGATAGTGCGTAGCAGTGAGGAGCTTGAGGCGGCTTCGGGACATATGTCCCAACCGACCAAAGCTTTAGTGCACACTTCGACCATATATGTCGCGGTTGCGGCTCCCATCGGAATATGAGTGTCGTCGTCCACGAGAAACAAGGACGGGACAGGAGTCTCGTCTATCTCGCATAGTGATCCGAACTCAGGGCGTTCGGTAAAACCTCCTCCGCCATAACGAGCATCTTCAGCCTGTCGGGTAATGGCCAGGCCAAACAGTTCGCGCGACTTCTCTGAGCCAGTTCTACGCCAGAATGTCGTGTAGCTGACAGGCTTGTCGGGTCGCTTAGGTTTATCGAAAACGGCATCCTCGTCGCTGGTTTGCCAGTATCCATCTTCATCTTGGACAAGCCTTGGCCGGTTGAGCGGCTGCCCCCGATTGATCTTCATGACATCCGCGACATACTGGTCGTAATGCGCCTGCACCTGCCTCACGTCATTGCTGAGGCACGCCTGCAAGAGGTGATACACAAAGGGCTCAACAGGCCCTTTGATCTGAGACAGTTTCTTGCATCGACCTGCCATGGATACGCCATCGCGCGGCTTGCGGCGATGAGGCTGGCCACGATCGCGCATCCATTGGCGAACCGTACTTGGGTGCGGGACCCAATTGCGTTTGTTTTCCTCGGCGACACGGGGCTGCTGCAAAGCTTTGGCGATGACGGGGAGCATTGCCTCATCTGACAGGGAGTGGCAGTGCTCATCACAATACCTCGCGACCGAAACGCGTATGATGGATTTCGGGTCCATCGCCCGGCATTGTGCGGCGTCAAGTACCTTCTCGCGCGCCATCCGGCGTGCCGCGACGTTTGAAGGCTTTGCGCGGAGGATCAATTTTTCAACTGCGAACAGCTTGTTAATGTCACCTACGGTGGGTCGACGAGGGTAACCGTTTTCATCCTCAATCAACAAATCAGGATAGAACGAGCCCTGCGGCGACCTAAAATACACGGAGCCATCCTGCTGCACGCCTTCAAAATAATATGGCCGTGAGCAGATATCGGCTTGGTCACCGACATCGATACGAAACGCGAGTGCGGGGATCACAGCACATCTCCTTCGAGAAAGGGAATAATTGGACATTTGACGTCTGCGGTTGGGATCAGCTGGGTGTCATCGTTGAACCGGGCATCGAGGTCGGTGATGAACGCGCCAGAGGCCAGCAGATGCTCGACGGTTGCATTCCCAATGAGGCGATTTCCCGGGCTAACCAAGTCAGCTAAGGCGCGCCAGGCGATGGGTTCGCCTTTTGTGCGGACAAGTTGTGCGAGCGCTTTCTGTTCTGGCGCCAGCTTCATTGCTCTTCGGCCAAAAAGGTTCGCGACATTGCGCGGCCGGAACTTGGATCCGCGGATATCATCGAGATAGCGGATGCTAAATTCGATGTCGCAGCGTCTCAGAAACTCTTTTACCAGAGGCAGCTTCTCGCGCAGATCATCAGTCAGATCGTGTGGGGTGCGTTTAACCTCGACCATCTCAATTCTCTCATCACGCCAGACGATCAGGAGATCTGGGCGATAGGAGAAGGCCCGTTTGGAAATAGCCATTGCAATTTCGCAGGGATGGGTCCGATAGGACAGGGCCCTGCCATCGACCTCGCAGGTCATGGCGAGAAGCTCTTCTGCTCGTCCTTCACCAACCTGACTTCGACCGGTTTTTGCACTGGCCAGTAGAAAACGAAGGTGCAAGCTGCCCCGTGTGATGACTGGTCGGTTTGCGCCCCCATGTGCGAAACCGGTGATCCGGCCTAATGGCACCTGGTCATCATCAGCTTTGCTGATACGGCGCATGCGCTGCCTGTCAGCCGGAACTGAATTATCGAGGCAGTTCCGCAAATGATTGGCAATTTTTGGAATGTCTCGGGGCATATCCATTGTCATTTCTCCAGGTTCAGGCCTTGCGCGCGATATGCCGCATGGGACGGAATGGAGAGACAACTGGCATCTTGGCCGACATTGGGCGCCGGGCACGAGGCCAAGGATATTTACGTTTATGTGCGAGGGCATGTGCGGGCTCAGTCTCTGAGCTTCCCGTGGGTGTTTCTGTTGGCATACGATTTCTCCAGACCGTGTTGGTGCGTCTGCTACCATAAATGGCATGTGCTCCAGGTCTGGGCAAGCACTTTGCTACAAAAAAGTTTGCATTGTTTCGTGGACAAAAATGGTTAACGTGAACCAACCGAACTTATCGGCGGTGTTTGGTGGTTAATTCAGAGGTAAGAATGCCATTGGTGGACGAGCAATTTCCGGGAGAGTTGCCCGAAATTGAGCGAGCTCGTTGGCAAACGATGACGGTATCACAGCGAATCAAGGCTGCGAATCGCATTAGGGCTTTCGTTGGGTGGCAGGCAGGGGAGATGTCGCTTAAGGATGCGCTCACGCTCGCCGACCTTAGCAAAAGTCGCTTCTACAGGTTGGCAGCGGATTGGCGCGAAGCCCCGGGTTTGGATGCTATCGGCGCCTTCGCTGGGACGGCTGGAGG
Organism: Microcoleus sp. F10-B2; assembly: GCF_036704965.1. Lineage (NCBI taxonomy): Bacteria > Bacillati > Cyanobacteriota > Cyanophyceae > Oscillatoriales > Microcoleaceae > Microcoleus > Microcoleus sp. F10-B2. The sequence continues at coordinate 5,474 of NZ_JAUBTB010000082.1, forward strand.
CATCAAATCGTCCCGGCTCGACCCTAATGTGGTCAATGCTCTCCAGGCAGTCGTGGCTGAGGTGGTGAAATTCAATCAGGGGGCAAGCGTAAGCCAGCTAGTCAGGCTGATGGTGCAGCGCGCCGGAGTTTCAGAAGATCGGCTCCCAAGTGAGCTACGCTTACGGAAGTTTGTCGAGGATGAGCAGAGGCGGGTCAGTGCGACCGGCATGGCGGGGCACGGCATAAAGTTCGACTGCACGGCCATCGACATTCCCCAGGCTGACAGAAGGCCATACGTCATGTTCGCCTGCATCGACACTGGCACACGCGCTGTATTGGGAGTGGCCGTTCGTGAGACTGCATTAGCCGTTGAAGGCTATGCGATGGCGGCGGCTGATGCACTTGACCGGATTTCGAATGAGCTAAATGATTTGCCTTGGACAGATAGGGTTGCCCGTATCGAAATAACAGCTGGGATCGATTTGGATCCCTCGGCCGACCTAGTGCGATCAATAGGAGAGCAGATTGGTGCCCTAGTTCAGCTTGCGAGCTCGCCCAAACGCTTCGGACGTTATCTCCGGGATAGTGTCGGGGATGGCCTAGGCCGTATCCGGTTCACGCCCGCACGCACATTGAACGGTGAAGCAGCCCCCAACACAAAGGATATGACCCCGTGGTCATTCGAAAACGCACAAGGTGCGGTCAAAGAGATGGCAGGGGCCTATAATGCGGCGATACTGTCGACGCTTACAAATGCCGCCGCCAAGTCAGTGCCCGGTGAACTGATAATGGCGTTAAAGCATGTTGCGAACCGATGAATTCTCACCTCAACGCCGCAGTTTGAATTCGAGCTTGTCGGATAGCTTACCCCATTTGACGTTACTGTCCGTAATCGCAGTTTCAACGACCGCCAGAGCCTCGTCTTCAGTGAGAGGTTGATCCTGGCGGCATAGAAGGTTTTCAACATCAGGCTTCAGCAGTTTTCGCCGATAAAATGGGGTCAGGCGGGCAAATTGGGTGCCAAAGGCACGCTTGATCTCAGTTTGTGTCGAGAGTTCTGGTGGAACCAAAAGTTCAAACCCATGTCCGTTGACGATTGCACGGTTTGCCCTCAGATCTGCAAGCTTCATGACGAGGGGGCGAAAAGGGGCATCAATTATTTCTGTGGCTCTAAGGTCGTCCAGAAGGTTCTTGAAACACGGTTCTACATCACCAATCGTAACAACATGAGAGGTAATGATCCGTTCGGGGAGTGCTACCGCTATAAGCAAATTGGCAAGCTGGGTGGTAGTTTTATTGCTAATCTGGTCGAAAATTGGAAGCTTAAACCAAATTCTGCCAATGACAATTCGAGGTTCTCCTCCAACCAATTCGGGCTTCTGTGACTGTGCCTCCAGCAGTATATCATAAACCGCGGGTAGTGATGGTGCCTTCTGGCCAATAGCTTGGCATCCCTGGGTTACGTTGCGGTGTATCTTTGACACTGATGCATTATGGCCGGCCTCGTCGATTTCGTCCATAATCATCTTTCTAACATCCGGATGGAATTTTTTATTTCTTACTGGTGCTGTGCCGTCAACAACCAATTTACTGACGCTTTTGTATTTTTGCCAGTTGTTGATAAGACGCTGAAAGGCGCTGGTGCTTAAATTAAGTGCAGTGGCAGCAGCTAGCTTTTCGGCACGACTCCGCTTCGGTAGAGCAAGGTATTCTTCGATCACTTTTAGTCTATGACGCGCGGTCTTTACGCGTAGAGGATTAATTCCTGAAAAATCAGGTTCACTTCTCATTTTCCACTCCTTTGGTAAACTCAACTACCCCCAGATTGGGGGGGGCTTGGGCGATCGTGCTTTTCAACTGCACGATCTGAAAGTTGGGCATTGGTTCGCGCGTGCTCGCGCGCATGACAGCAGTTTTAAAGGGCCCTTGGCACTTCGGGGGCAGCCGACGTAAAGCCGTGCTGCTTCAATTCACGAAGGCATGCGTCATCGCCCTCACGCCGGAGGGCTTCGATGATGAGTCGGCGTTCCGCGTCATTGGGTTGCAAAAGGCGACCCGGCGGTTCCAACCGGTAGCCCGCCGATAAACTCAAAGCCTGACGAGAAGTCAGCCCGCTTGAGCAGAGGGGCTGTTGGTTCATTCCGAAGAAAACGCCGCTATCGGTTCAAATGGTGACCGAGGATGGGAAAGCGTATCCCTCCGGCGGGTCCGACTTGCGAGCATAGGAAACGATCGCTCTTAAGCGCCCTATTAAGAGCAGGTTTGGGAGCGGTAGATGGGTAAGATGAGGGTGCTCGAGTGACGAAGTAGGGTCAACGATGCGAGAATAAGGAGCAGCTGCAGCTTTTGGCCAACGCGTTCGCTCCGAGTTCCAGCGTTTCTCACGCGTCTCGACGCCATGATGCTTCCAACGACCTGCTGCGCGAGTAGAGGCGCGAACCAATCGCTGAGGGCAATGGTCAGGAATTAGTCGGCCGTTGGTGCCAATGTTGATGGACGCAGGCGCAACGATGGCGACGCAGTCGCGCACACGGTAGTCTTCGTCGCTCTGACAACCGGCAATAAGTTGCGCATTTTCGCTGCGGCATCTCCAGTCTTGGCGCTGACTCGATGAATGTTTTGTAGTGATTTCCCCTGGGGTGCGCAGCTGAACTAGCGTTGGGCGCAAGAGGCGAAACCACCTATCGGTAGAAATGGTTGTCAGGAGGATGATTCATAAGCTGCAGACCGCTCCTGCCGCGTCGACGACGATAACTCCTTGGTGTTCGATTTGCATGTGAACATGGGGATCCTCTGCTAAGCATGCATTGAGACCACAATACCCGTCACCGTCCTAGCCCAACCGGGTTGCGCCAGAGCACAAGATCGAGGTTTGCCAACTTTAGCTGGCGACCTACTGCTTATGGCTTACTGGGTCCAAAGTCCTCGACGATCGGTTTCAAGCAAACCTGGGTTCAACCGGGTATAATGTGACAGAGTGCTTGAGGGTGATGCCCTGATCGGCTGAGACGCTTTTAATTGTCATGCCGACTTTGGCAAACGCTGGATGGTCAACGACCTCCGCAAGTCTGCGGCCTTTCAGTGCCGCAATAACGGTCTCAGGCATATTGACAAGCATTTGCAGTTGGCCTTTGTGATAAATGCCAGTCTTAAAAATGATCATCAGATCTAGAACCCCATCTCGCCAATATAGCCTATCTTCGTAAGCGCCTAGCTTAAATGATAGATAGTCGTTTTTCGTCTCGAGAGCATGTTCTCTGGCCTTTTCATAAGTAGCGACGAGATCAAGGCCTAAATGGTCAATGGTTGCAAGCGCAACATCCGAGACCATGCCAATGCTTTCTGATTGAGCGATATTCATCAACCGATCCAAGCGATCACATTGGGTCTTGCGAATATAATTATAATAACTTCTTATGGTTTTGACATTCTTTACGCTATCATGTCCTTCGGGAAACCATAAAAGATTTTGATCAAGGGTCACTAGCACCATTACATACGGCATTTCGACAAAATAAGAGCGATCTTCACTCAAGGAAATGGCGTTCCGCCTAAGCCAAACTGGCAAAACGCCATTGCCTATATTTACAGAAACCTCCTCCAACGTCCGACGAAAGCGGGTTTCTTTGTCTACTATCTTTTTGTGCAGAGAGCGTGCTCGTTGGATCAGTTCGATCATGTTTTCTAGAATAAATCCTTCAGAATGAGTATTTGGGCGGCATATATCTGCATATGTTATTCCAATTGGCAAAATATAATCCGTCATATCGATATCGATGCAAATCGCATTGTCGAGATAGTAATTCTCAGAATAAAGCCGGACATTTTCAGCATTCACCGGCTGAACTTGTAGTTCAGGATTATAATTGATATAACTATTAAGCCTTGATAGCACGTCACGTATTTTCTCCGCCGAAATAATCTGGGATTTGTCTGAAAACCCGACGGACACGTCTGATCTACCATCCCATGGAGTGCCAATTAATCTCAGATTCCGGCTGGCCCATTCCTTTGCTGCTGGTGTCAAAGATTGCACCCATGGGTGAATGTCGGACGCATGAATCTTCCACCAATCCGATCGGCGAATAATGTTATTCAAAAAGCCAGTGTCATCATGGTAGTCGAACATTTCCAGTAATCCCTAATTTTCCCTCAGTCCTACAATGAACGATAACAATTGGTCATGTTTCCAATTATAAAATAGTAATACGCTATCTCACCGGCAGCCTTGCAAAATGTTTGTCGTTGCGTAGATTAGTAAATCCGATTTTTTGCAGCATTTGAAAAAACCTTAGAAATTATTCAAGTGACATACTCACCATAAGCTAACACTTAGCTAAGGCTGGATCATTCGTTTTTTCCCACAATCCGCAGTGCTTGGATCAACAACATCCTGTGACGTAATGTCGTTGACGACTTCCTCAGCGCAAGACTTCCTCGGCATTGACGACCTCGGTAGGATACATCCATCTGTTCGGCCTGTTCGCGCAGCACCAAATGGCTGCTGGCCCTGTTGCAGTCCGCAGGCTAGCTTCCTGATCACGTTATTGCGCTCGAAGCGGTGTGACCCCCTGGATTTCGCCAAACCATGGTCTGACTGGTTGATCATCACTCTAAGCTGCTTCACCGTATCCCATCACGCGACTATCGAGTCACGGAAATCTCGTTAAGCGGCGGCTGCGTAAACCTCCTTTCGCGTCATCAAGGCCCAGGCAATCCGTGCGGTTTTGTTTTTGAGCGCCACTGTCGCGATCTTCGCATATTCGTGCGTAAGCAGGCGCGCCATCCAGGGTTGGCGAGCGGAATTCTTGCGCGTCATTGGCTTTTCAGCAGTCGGTCCGACGACCAGAAGCCCGCGAAGATACCCATCGCTCTGCTTGGTGATTCGGCCGAGCCGCTCTTTTCTGCCCGAGCTGTTGGCTTGAGGTGTGAGCGCAAGCCAAGCGGCGGACTGAGGGCCTGATCGGAACAGAGAGGCGTCGTGCACCGCCGCCGAGATAGCTGAAGCAGTAAGCGGGTCAATCTCCGGGATCGTGGCTAACCCGCGGCTCGTCTCCTCGTTACGGTGCCAATCGAGGATTTGTGCCTCACGCTTGTAGACCTCGCTCGCCAATGCCCTCAGCTGTGATAGACGGTGGGGCGGAAGAGGCCGAACAGTGAAACGGTAGCCGCACTTCAAAAATGCTCCCTTCGCCCGGAGCGCTTCGCACCAAAATGATTTTGCCGCCATGTAGTTCAGCCAAGTGCCTGATCAGCGCGAGACCGATACCAAGACCATCCTGCTTGATGGGGCCGCTCAAGGCAACTTGTGAGAATATTTCAAACACATTCTCGTGCTGTGCAACATCTATCCCAATTCCACTATCGCATACCTGAACCACTGCGTTGTTGTCTTCGAAAAAGGCAGCAATTTTAATTTGACCGCCATTTGGAGTATATTTAATCGCATTCACGATCAGATTAACGATGATCTGAGCTAGACGCGCCTGGTCGGCGAAAATCTTGATTTCATCCTCAGGCATGTTCAGGGTTAGGTGGTGTTCCGCCGTGTCTAACGCTGGCTGCGCCATTTCGAGAGCAAATCGCACTACATCTTGTAGAATAACTTCTTCTTTTTGCAGTGAAATTTTACCTTGCTCGATACGTGCAATGTCAAGCAAATCTTCTACCAGTCTCGTGATGTAAGACAGGCTCCGGTTCATGGCAGTGCGAATTTTGATCGCCATGTCGGTCCCCTCATGGCGTTCCAGCAGCCGCAATCCGGAAATCAGCGCCATTATAGGGTTGCGCAATTCGTGGGCGAGAACTGCTAGAAACTGGTTTTTCTGGTTGTCTGCATCTTTAAGTGACTTGGTCAATGCAGCAAGCTCGTCTCGCTGGGCCGCAATTTCGAGCCGTTGCTCAGAAAGTTCAAAAAAGACGTTCGCTTTGGACTTCAGGATAGCTGGCTCGATCGGCTTCTGAATGAAATCCACGGCCCCCGCTTCATAGCCTCGGAACCTACGATCGGCGTCGTTGGAATCTGCTGTCACAAATATAATGGGCGTCTGACGCGATCGCTCATTCCCGCGCATGATTTCGGCCAGTTCAAACCCGGTCATCCCAGGCATGTGAACATCAAGCAAAGCTAGAGCATACTCATTTTCCAGCATGAGCTCGAGTGCAGTTTCACCATCTGACGCCGAATGGCATTCAAGTCCTTCGCGCCTAAGCAGAGCTTCTAATGCCACGAGATTCTCTGTCCGGTCGTCAACTAACAAAAATTTCGTATCACCGCTGTTCACAACATTTTCCCCCAAAAAATTAAGCTGGCTGACAGCAGAGTTTCATGCTTATAATTTTTAATTTCGTCGAAAGTATAAAGTAAAAGTGAAATTAGATCGAATAGTTTAAACGCAATTATTATTAGCGGGACGGATCAAGTATGAATGCGCCTTCCTGTCCTGAAGACTTTCTTCTGTGCGTCCTGCGCCACGGGTAAACACTCGCGTACCGCAAATAAGATATGATAATTTTCGTGTTAAAACAGGATGTTATGGTCGGCGGGTTGGATTAACCTCGCTGAGGGTTATTGGCAACGTCTATGATTGCTGGATTGGTATGCTGCGAAGCGCGCCGCAGCAAAGCGGAGTTACTCACGGAATCGGAAGATCTAGCGGAGCGGTGAAGCGTCAGTTTCACGGACCGATAGCCTCAGTTGCCAGAGGCCGTTCTATGCGTCCTTGCCCAGGAAGGCTTGAGGTAAGAACAAGGACATTAAAGCCATTTTGGGTGTGGCTGCCCTCGAAAATGGATCACTCGAGTTCTTCAATCGCCGCCTTGATGCTCTGCTCGGTGTATGGCTTGTGCAGAATTTTGATGCGTGGGTTGCCTGAATGATGGCCAAGGTCTGTGCCTCCGCCGCTTGCTATGATGACGCCAGCGCCGCCCGAGTGTTGGAGGGCCGCCTTCACCACCGCTTCACCAGAGCCGTCTGGTAAGCCAAGATCAGCGATCACGATATCATATCGAATGTTTTCGATTGACCTCAATGCGTCAGCGACCGTGCTGACGGTGTCGACGTGATAGCCGAAACCCGTGAGTGTTTCTTCCGTCATGCACGCGATCAGAATTTCATCCTCGACAAGTAGGATGCGCGAATCGATCGTTTTTTCGCGTATCGCATCGACGTTGACGATAGCCTCGGTATTGGCGCTGTGTGGGGTGGTTGGCACTTCTGTTGTAGGATCAGTAAGAACGGGTTCATCGGTTTGCTCGTCGAGCACAGACCGGATTTTTGCGGCCAACGCTTCGCGGGTAAATGGTTTTGCTATGAGTTCAACACCTTCATCGAGCCGGCCTTCGTGAACGATGGCATTGCGGGTATATCCAGATGTGAAAAGCACCTTTAGCTCCGGCAATCGGACTTTGGCCAAGCGGGCCAGTTCCGGGCTGCGGAGATTGCCTGGCATCACGACATCGGTGAACAGCATATCTAGCCGGATGCCGCTATTCACGATAGCAATCGCATTGTCAGCGTTGTTGGCCTCCAGCACCGTGTAACCGAGCTCTCTTAGCAACTCAGCTGACGTGGCGCGGACATCATCATCATCTTCTACGACTAGAATAGTCTCTGTTCCTCCCGGTCGGCTTAGGATCGCTCCTGTGGGCACCGAGGTCAGCTCAGCTTTGACAGTGCGAGGCAGATATATTCTGAATGTCGTTCCTTCATTTTCTTCACTGTAGACGGCGATATGCCCTCCTGATTGTTTTACGAACCCGTAGACCATACTTAGTCCCAGTCCGGACCCAGCCGAAACTCCTTTCGTGGTGAAGAACGGTTCAAAAACCTTGTCACGGATGTCTGCCGGAATTCCACTACCGTTGTCTGTGACAGCGAGCATCACATACTGACCAGGCCGAAGGTCCTCGTGCCCTGCCACGTAGGCGTCATCGAGAACCGAGTTCCCTGCCTCGATGGTTAGCTTACCGTTGCCGCTCATCGCATCGCGGGCATTGAGCGCAAGATTGAGCAGTACATTTTCGATCTGCGTTGGATCCGCCAAGCAGTTCCACAGTCCGCCTGAGATTACGGTTTCGATTTCGATCGCGTCTCCCAAAGTTCGCCGAAGCATTTCATCCATCGATCGAACTAGCCGTCCGATATTGAGGGGCTTGGGGTCCAAAACTTGCTGACGGCCGAACGCCAAGAGCTGACGTGCTAGCTCGGCTCCACGGTTAACCGCGTGCAGTGCGGTTGACACCCTTTTTTGGCGGGGGTCGACAGTAGACAACTCGCCCTGAAGCAATTGCAGATTGCCACCAACAACCTGCAGGAGGTTGTTAAAGTCGTGTGCGATGCCACCAGTGAGCTGCCCGACAGCTTCCATTTTTTGGGCTTGAATGAGTTGAGTTTCTAATTTTCGTCGTTCTGAAACCGCGTCGTCAACCCTCGATTTGAGGGTTTTTTTGAAAGCCTCCATAGCCTCACGTGCGACAAGATCTTCGGCGATGTTTCTAGCCTCGATAATTGTGCCAACTGTGATGCCGGATGCGTCTTTTATTGGCGAGGCAGTGAATCCTACTGGATAAAAGCTACCGTCCTTGTGAACGAAAACCTCTTCGCCATCAGTTTGGTTGTTTTCGGGAAATGCGCGATCTATCGGGCATTCCTCAATCGGAAATGGCCTTCCGTCCGGATGCGTGTGATGGATAACATCGTGTAAGGGGCGTCCCAAGGTCTCTGCCATGGTGTAGCCGGTGAGGCGTTCGGCCGCAGAGTTCATGAAAACGCAGTGCTGTTTGTCGTTCATCATGAACACCGCCATCCTGGTGTTATCGAGGATAGCGTTGAGACGGGTCGAGGCCTCGTGCAGCGCACTTTCCATGTTTTTGCGGTCGGTGATGTCGAGAATTGCGGCAAAGAAGAGCGGGTCTCCGCCGATATCGATTAGCTGCAGACGCACAGTGACGTTGTATAAGGTCCCATCCTTGCGCTGATGGACGGTTTCAAAATCCAATTGGGGCAGCTCTCCTCGCTGAAGGGGCGCCACCATGGCCTCAAAAGCCTCTTGCGAGATCTCAGGCTTGATATCCCATGGGGTGAGTTTGCGCAGTTCATCGAAGGTATACCCTAAGTTGTCCCTGGCGCCCTTGTTCACGAGGACAAACCGGCAATCTTGGCGAGTGAAAAGGTAAATTTCGCTGGCAGATTCCTCGACAATCCGTCCGAGGCGTTCGATGCTAACGTCATACATGGGAGACATGAGGCCGGGTCCTGTGGGCTGTGCTGGCATGATAATTGAGGTTAGAGGCGGTGCAATATCGGCACGGTCTTTTCAAGCCAAGGCGTTGAAAAATCTGATGTCATTGCCCACCCCCCTGCACAGCTTTGTATCTTCGTTGGCCACCGAGGGCCACGAGCGCAGCGCGCATTTTTTTGCGATCGCGTTTTTGGAACGAACTGATCGAGCAATCGTTGCCGCGAAAACAGGAGGCAATCAATGCTTGTCGATGCTTTGGATGAGGAAGCGGCCGAGATAGGTGTTCGCGAGAAGATTTCCGCGCGGGACTTTCCGTGTGTCGGAGCAAAATCCGCGTTATCCACCGGCCGATTGAAAGTCGTAGCATGTCATAGGCTTACCAGCGGATGGGATGACTTGCGCATTCACAAGAATCTGATGACGTGGTCTTCGCAATACCGATCAGATCCATCTGGACTAAGAAGCCTAGCGTTCGCTTTCGATGGACCTGTCGACCTTGATGAACTCGAGTTCGAGCAGGCCATGTGGGAGCGGCTACAGTCCTTGGCCGACAAGGACGCGTGGCTAGGTCAGGAATATGATCGCCGCGTCAGCGCCGATCCAGCTGACCCGCATTTTTCGCTGAGTTTCGGCGGCACGGCTTATTTTATCGTGGGCCTCCACCCCAATGCATCGCGGCCAGCACGGCGGTTTCCTCAGCCGACGCTAGTGTTCAATCTCCATGATCAGTTTGAACGTTTAAGAGAGGATGGTCGCTACGATCGCATGCGCGAAACGATTATGGCAAGGGATGTGGCACTCGCTGGTAGTCCAAACCCGATGTTGCAACGACACGGTGACGCGAGTGCTGCAGCCCAGTATAGTGGCCGGGCAGTAAACGACGGGTGGAAATGCCCGTTTGCTGATCGCCGAGCATCGGCGTCCTAGAGCAGCAGTGACGCTTTGGCTTTTTTGCCGTTCATTCCCGGTCACACTGAGCCAGCTGCTCGAGACTCCAGCCGGCACTTTTTTGATAAAATTATTGGGGCAGTAAATGTCTGACATAGCAGGGTGGGTCGCGGCAGCCGCAACCGTGATTGCCGCAATGATGACCGCAGCGAATTTGGGATCGCGGGTTACCGGTTACGGGTTCATCGTATTTGTGGTTGGTTCGCTATGCTGGACGGTGGTCGGTTTGACATCCAACCAAATGAGCCTTGTAGCAACGAACGCTTTTCTGACGGTTGTGAACCTCATAGGTGTTTGGCGCTGGCTCGGCCGACAGGCCAAATTTGACGAGGGCGGTAATCACGCGGCCCAGCGGAGCGCGGCAGCTCGTGTGCCGACTTTGTTTTCCACAGCTGCCTTATCCGGTAGCCAAGTCTTGAGCCACGATGGGGATGTGATCGGCACTGTTGTGGATGCCATGGCTCGGTGTGATGGGGAAGGACTTGCCTATGTCGTGATTTGCGAGGGAGGGATTGCAGGGGTCGGGGAACGACTACATGCTATTGACCCGCGGCAACTTGTATTTTTGAAAGGACAGGTCAAGTCAAATTTGACTTTGGCAGAATTGAACAGTTTGCCGACATTGCAAGCGGATAGCTGGCCTGAATCACTTGATGCTGCCAATATGTGTCAAGGCAAAGTCCAATCTCGCGTGCTATCGTTTAATCGCACTCACCTAGGGCCGATCCACTGATGGTAATTCGGGCATTTATTTTAGAAGATGACTTTCTCCTCGCACTGGATTTACGAGAAGCTCTCACGTCACAAGGCTGTGAAGTAGTCGGCATGGCAGATAGTGTTGAAGCCGCGCTACCGTTTCTCGAGCAGGATATCAGTCTGGCGTTTGTCGATTTCAATCTGTCGGATGGCTTTACCGGACCACAGATAGCCTACCGGTTGATGGAAAAAGGGGTAAGGACGATATGCGTGACTGCCAACCCCAATTTGTTGTCGCAAGTGGAGGGCTGGGCTGCCCCGATTTATCAGAAACCGCTGAGCGAAGACGTGGTCTTTTCGATCATCAAGGAAACTTTGAAAGCTCTGGATCATCAGGATTTGCTAAGTGGCTGAGGTGTGCCTGATGGTCTTGGTCGACTCCCCCAGGTTCAGATTGCCACATTATTTGCGCGGAACCTCCCTGGCCTTGACGCAGCGATTATTCGATCCCTATCCGCAGTTATGGCGCAGCAAACATTCAGCTCTGGAGTTATTCATACAAGATGGGTGTGGTTGGCTTGGTCGGCCATCGCTCTAGCCTGGGGACCCGCTGCTGCACTGGTTTCCAGCGCCAATCCTGGCGGCCTTGACCTAGCGATCGCGACAGCTTGGTGCCTTGCTTCTTTTTTGCCGTGGGCCGTAGCTACGCCCCTCATATTCAGGCTTTGCGCACTGTTCCCTATCGGACAGGGACATGATGCTGTATCCATTGTCATCATATGCTGCTTTGGTGCGATTGCCGTTCCAATCCTTACGCTGTTTGTGCCTATCTTGCAGTTTACATTTAGCCTGATTTTTCCAGCCATGATGGGCGCGTCTCAAAGCTTGGCTGATGTCACGAGACGAACGATTATCACCTCTTTGTTCGCAGTTCCTTCTTACGTGGCCGTCATCGCCGTTGGGCAGACGATCTTGTGGGCCAATAGGGCTCGCAACCAACAAGGCGCAGCGAGCCGAGCCCAGTTACGCGCGTTGCGTGCTGAGCTCAGTCCCCACTTCGTATCGAACGTGTTGGGTTCAATTGCCCAAGTTGCGCATATATCGGCCGCCCGCGCCGAGAACGCGCTTGCTGCCTTAGCCGCGGTGCTTCGTTCTGGGTTGGCGCAGCCGTGTGAGATGCACACTTTGACTGATGAGCTTGGGGCGCTCGACGAGCACCTTGCTCTTTATCGTGCGCTATTCGGGTCGCTCGTGTTTGACCGGCAGATCGCTGACAACAGCTGGCATATAGCACTCCCCAGCCGCATCCTTGTCCCTCTCATCGAGAATGCGCTGACCCATGGCAATTTGGACGAGCAGGGGCAGCGGTCAATTCGGCTGACTACGGAATTTGTTGACGATGCCATCCGTATAAAGATCTGCAATCCTTGGGTTCAGACTGATCGCCGCTCCCTTGGTCTTGGTTCTGGCATTGACCATGTCAGGCAAAGGCTTCGCCTTGTTTACGGACAGCGTGCCAAGCTCACGATTGATGACAGTGGGGGCCTTTTTCGCGTGACAGTGGATTTGCCGTTTGGCTGAGCTGACGGCCTTGATCGTGGAGGATAATATACTCGCCTCCGCAGCGCTCGTCAGGCTTCTGAGCGCGCACCATGATATGGGCGCGATCAGAGTTGCTGAGACTTTGGCATCGAGCCGTCAGCACCTCAACGAAATGCAGTTCTCTGTCGTGTTAGTAGATGTGGGATTACCAGATGGTTCGGGTGTCGCCTTGGGCGATGAGCTATGTCATCGGCATCCTGCGTCAGCTTTAGTCTATCTCACGGCCGATCCGAGTGGTGCGATTCGGGCCTTCAGCCAGGGAGCAGTTGATTATCTGCTGAAGCCGATAATCGCGGCTGACTTGGCAAGGGCGATGGGCCGAGTGCGACAGCGAAGAGTCGGAGCACGGCCATCCGTTCTTGAGTTTCGCGATGGACCTACAACTCGATTTGTTCCGATCGACAAAATTTCCGCAGTGGCAAGCGCCGGGCACTATCAATGTGTGCACGCAAATGGTGAAGTTCATTTGATACGTGAGCCAATTGCGGCACTGATGTGCCGGCTCGGGGCTGGGTTCGTTAGAGTGCACCGCTCCATCGTAGTTCGTGCTGACTTAGTGGAAGTCGTCCGATCTTTCCGTAATGGCGATGGCGAGCTGGTTCTACAGGGTGGCAAGGCTGTGCGGTTCAGCCGCAGCTATCGAAAGGAAGTGGAAGCCGCGATGGCTCGACGATGAACGGTTGAGGGCATCCTAGCCTCGTCTTGCGCCAACTGGGGTGCTAGAGCAGTGAGGCTGGAAGTATCAGGCAGCTCCCATTTTCTCAGGAGCGACCATGATCTTCCGAGCTATTGCACTTCTTCTGTGTTCCTCGGCTGTGCCCTTAGCGGTTTGTGACGTGCAAGCGCAGGAGGTCGCAATCTCGGACCGTCCTGCAAGCCAGCAAACGCTGCCAAAGCCAACGATGGCACTGGAAGGCGGACGCTGGTTCGACGGCAAGGAATTTGTGGCCTCTAGGTGGTATAGCGTTGACGGCAGGCTGACCCGTAAACGGCCCGATCGGATCGATGTCCGGGTAGACTTGAGTGGGCGTTATGTTCTGCCGCCGCTGGCCGACGCGCATAACCATAACCTCCAAAACGCCTGGACTGCGCAAACGTTCGCTGGCGATTATCTGCGTAGAGGGATTTTCTACTCGGCTCAGCTAGCGGCTAATAGCGACGAGATTGCCGCATATCGAAGCTTTCTAAGCGGGCCGGGTAGTGTTGATGTTGTTTGGGCTGAGGCAACATTATCAAGTTCAGACGGGCATCCGCTAGGTTTGGCGCTCGGGCTTGCTAAGCAGGCCGGAATGTCACTTTCACCACAAGATGTGGTCGACAAGGCATATTGGGCGATCGACAGCGAAGCAGACTTGGCGGGGAGATGGCCGAAAATCGCAGCAGCTGCCCCTAAGTTGATAAAGGTCATCGTGGTTGATGAAGCTCATTCCGAGCGGCAGCGCGCTGACCCATCAACATATGGCCAGCGTGGACTGAGTGCGCGATTGCTGCCAGCTATTGTTGCAAAAGCGCATGGGATAGGCGCTCGGGTTGCCGCACATGTCGACAGCGCGGCAGACATAGACACGGTGGTTAAGGCAGGCGTCGATATTGTAGCGCACATGAACACACGAATCCCGAAGTGTCTGTCACTGCAGGATCTGCGGCTATTGGTTTGCATGCTGTAACCGGTCCTCTCGCTACGCCATTGGGCTATTTATTTTAGCCGCGTTATGAGTGCTGAGCCAGTAGCGCAATATAAGTGGGGTAAGAGATTGGAACGGCCTCTACCATTGCAGTTTCTATCTTGGGCAGGGAGCGGCGGGAACGATCTGTCGATTTCAGCTTAATGCTGGTGGTGCCGCACCAAGGCGATGCCCCAATGATGCAAGATGGAGACAGACGATGGAAGCAACCCGCAACACTCTCAAATCGCTTATCGAGACGACCTTCGACTCCGTAGGTGGGTATCGCAAAGCAGCAGAGACCGCGAACTCGCCGCAATTGAAGGGTGTGCTGACCCAGCAAGCGCAGAAGCGTCAGGCGACGCTCGACGCACTGAATCAAGAGCTGGTGCGGCTCGGCGGTGAACAGGTGACTAGTGGGACGACTGCAGGCGGACTTCACCGGCTCTGGGTCGACATCACTTCCATGTTCGAAAAGGGCGATGAAGCCGCGGCTGAACGGGTCGAGGAAGGCGAGGATTATCTCTCCAAGAAGTTCGAAGAAGCTCTAAAGGAGCAGGATCTTGATCTTACTGCTCGGGGTGCGATCGAGAAGGCCTATCTGGAAGTGAAGGAAGGCGAGCGCCTTACTGACCAGCTCGCCCGCCAATACGACTAATCCCTGGCACATCACCGAAAAGCAGTTCCTGTGTTACCGGGGGGTAATGCAGGAGCTGCTTTTGTTTTTTTCCAGGAGCACTTTTCAGGCCAGGGCCCGCCCCCAACAAGGAGTGTCGGGCCGGTTCGCCACTGGTCACCTGAGCCGAAAGTCCGTGATCCGGCATACAATGTGGGCCGCGGCTAACTCATACCACAAATGTTGGCGTTTCGAAGCAATTGATCGAACGCAAGTTTTCAATAATTCGCGGCTGATAATGTATCTGATGATTGTAATCAGGTAACTTAACATTAACCTTTATCGCCTATCCCCTCATACATCCCAAGAAGGGCTCGACGTGTGTGCATCTCCCCCCTTAATCGGGCGCACGCGTCGGGCTCTTTTCGTTTGGCGTTTCAGTTCTCTAGCCCCGTGTCCGTTGAAGCAAAAGCCCATTTATAGGGGCCCAGTTATAGGTGGCTCGACTTTCTCCAGTTGAGTAACTGTCCCCCATTTGGAGGGGGTGAGAGCGATCCTCTCCTGCCACCATCTGGGTTCGTCAACGCCTCGATTGGAAACTGCTTTATGCAAGCATAGCTTCGCGGGTTAAAGCGCCGGCTGTCACCTTTCTAAGCTAATTATTGTCCTGCGATGAGCGAACTCTTCTTGCTTGAGCCGGTGCGGGAGCTAGCCTCAGCGCGCCACGCGCGCGAAAGCTATGCTTCGGGAAAGGGGTGATGCGGATCATTTCAGCCGTAAGCTTGAACCTGCGGGAAACCGCTGGTTGGATTTCTGGTGCACCGCCGAAACGGTCGGTGTGGTTGGGAAAGTGCATGAGAGACCCATACGCCGCTTTTCTCTCCAATGTGTGTCAGAAAACGAATCCAGTCTCTCGTGGACTTTGTTAATCAATTTCGTTCAGTTCTGACCTATGGGTCACGCGCTAAAATCAGGGGTAAAAAGTGTCCGGTCGCTGTTGGGCCCAGCCCTCACTGGCGTTTGCTATTACATTGCTGCTGCGGTTGCACTCGATTTCAGCCACGGGAAGGATGGGATCGCTACAATCTGGCCTTCAAGCGGGATCTTGTTAGCAGCCCTACTTATCTGCGATCGTCGGCGGCGAGGTTGGCATGTATGCGCTGCTGCGATAGCTAGCCTGACTGTCAATTTGAACCTTGGCAATGGATGGTGGATCTCGACGAGTTTTACGATTGCCAACATAGCTGAGTCTTCTCTGGCAGCATGGCTTATGTCACGCCAGATTGGTCGCCAAATTTCGTTTTCAGACCCTTTGCGGCTTTTGAATTTCTGTATTGCCGCAGTCATCGCAACATTTGCCAGCGCATCCATTGCGACGGCGTTTGTGCCAGTCGGCACTGCTACATTCTGGTTTTCCTGGTTCTCAACCGACTTGCTGGGAATCCTCCTCGTCACCCCGCTCGTCATGACAGGCGAGAGGGCGATGTCCAAGAATGGTATGCGCAAAAGCCAACGGACAGTTGGGGAGGTTGTTGGCATTTTCTTCACGGTCGCGATGGTTTGCTCGCTGACTTTTGCCCAGTCGACGTATCCTTTGCTGTTTTTGCCGATGCTCGCGATCTTGATAGCTGTGACTCGGCTTGGTCTATTGGGCGCGGCCGGCGGGGTGGTGATCGCCGGCATAATTGCATCGGTGGGAAGTGCCCTTGGCTCTGGGCCAGTTATGCTGGTCGAGGCGGACCCGCAGACCAGAAGCTTGTTCGTTCAATTCTACCTTCTTGCGCTTTTTGCAGCTGCGTTGCCCATTGGCGCGCTGCTTGCTGCTCGGCGTCGCTTGCTTAGCCAATTAGCTGAGAGCGTGCGTATGCTGCATATGGCGGAGACGGCAGCTAATGTCGGCCATTGGCAACTGGATATCGAGGGAGAGACAGTAACCTGGTCGCCCGAAGTATTTAAGATACACGGGATCGATTCAAACAAACCACCTACCTTGCTAGGAGCGATTGAGGCCTATCATCCTAACGATCGGCATATTGTCTCACAAGCTTTGGAAAAGGCAATTGCAAACCGCCAAGGCTTTGAATTTAAGGCTCGGATAATCAAGCCAGATGGTTCCGTGCGCCATATCTTGTCGCGGGGAGAATTCGAAATCAACGCGTTGTCGCAGCTGCCTGGGTTGTTTGGAATTATCCAGGACATTACGGTCCAGGTGGCGCAGGAGCAAAGTCTCCGGGCGGCGAATGTCATGGCTGAAACCGCTGCAGCAAAAGCAAAGGTCTTGGCGGAAACCGACCAGTTGACGGGTATTGCGAACCGGCGACGAGTATCTCAGGTTTTGGAACGCGAAATTGACCGTGCTGAGCGAACCGGCCAGCCTTTGGCCATTGCCATATTTGATCTTGATCACTTCAAACAGATCAATGACAGGTTCGGTCACAATGTTGGGGATCGGGTGCTCAAGCGCGTCGCGGCCGAAGCCAGCCGGGAGCTGCGGCATGATGATATGCTAGGACGGTTTGGCGGGGAGGAGTTCGTCATATTATTCCCAGCAGCTGGAACTGAGGTTGCTCTGAACGTAGCTGAACGTGTTCGCCGGCGGATAGAATTGTCCGATGCCGAGCCGGCTGTCACCATCAGCATCGGAGTAGCCCAACTGGTTTTGGGTGAAACGGATGAGAGTTTGCTGCGGCGTGCAGACGAGGCGCTGTATGTAGCTAAGAGCAACGGACGCAACACGCTGCGGTTAGCATCGTGATTGATGCGCAGCAGGCAAGCTGTGCTAAAAGCTAATGCTAGAAGGCTGGCTTTGCATCAACCTCTCCAGTTGTCTTTGGCTAGCCGGAGTGCTTGCGCATACAGGGAGTGCAGGTTCCGCAGGTCAACGGTTGCCTGATCCCAAGCCGAACGAAAACATTCTTCGTCCACCCCGAACCTAATGCTGTTCCAGATGCTGAGGACCTCATCGGGCGCGATGAGGCCTTGGGCCGCAAGCGTATTCAGTAAGCGGGTATTGACGAACATCAATGCAAGAATTGCTTTAACGGCAGCTGCGTGCGGATTGGGTTCCACGGGATCGTCCTTCACAAGGGAAAATCGGCTAATTGCCCAGTCAATAATCCCGGTTCAGCAATGGGTCCCGCTTCCAATGCGCGCTTGATGCATCCAAATGCCTGGCGATTGCAACCCGCAAAATTGAGTAGGCGCGACAATAATTATTTCGAAGAATCTGATGCTTGGCTTGCCATGGCCTTGCGCTGACAAAGCCATGGCATCCGAGCGTTTCAATTTGCGGTAGGATCGCAATTGCAGGTGTGGGTGCCAACCCGGCGGGTCAGAGCTCTTTCGTATTAAAGTTGATCATCTTCGTGTGATCTCTTTTGGTAATGGCGTTGGCGTGCGTGATCACGAGCCCGTCCAGCCAAGGGTGGTCCACGACCTCACGAAGTTTGCGTCCTTTGGAACTACTGATCAGTGAATCCGGTAAATCTACGCCAACAATTTTCAGATTCCCGTCGTTCCAAGTGACGTTCTCTGCGAGTTTGAACTTGGATATCACATCTCCGTTGCGGAATTTGACTGAAAGCGTTTGGCCGTTGAACACCATGGGGCTTGGGGTGAGTTCTTGCCACGCGCGCCTGCCTACAAATCCATGAGCTTTGGCCGCCTGGTGGAGCTCCTCGCATGTGGCATTCATATCACGCAACATCGCGGCTAGAGGCCGATCGGGACGGAGCCCTCGCGTGCGCCGAGCTTCTCTCGCTGCATCGCGTTGGTTCGTTCTCGCGAGGAGCTTTCTAGCAACTTCATATATATCTTCTGCTGTCGCAAAGATGTTAATCGCTTCATGTTGCCGACCAAACTCGAGGTCATTGCCAAACCCCTCCCAGGCCAGTTCTACCGAGAAGTGGTCAGTTGATATTTGGGCCAGTCCAACCCCTATGGCGCAAAGTCTGTTTTCCTCGAGTTGCGCGTGATCGTTGATGGCTGCCTTCAAGCGATGGTAGTGAGGTCCATAATCTTTGAGATAACAGTCTATACTATTGAGAAACGCCTCGATTTGATCATCAAGTGATAGTTCGGCAAATATTTCATATATATAATGTGCTGATTTTTGTCCATGTAGGGTATGGGGATAATAGTTAATGGATGCCATCACGCCTTCATCGACAGTCAGTGAGTAGGCCACAAACCTTTGTGTGATGCTGCATGCTAAACTGAATTTGATTTGAACTCTGATATAATGTCTTTTCATTAGGGCTTCGGAAAAAAGATTTGCTTGTGCATTAATGTTATCGAGAAAGGCGGTCTTGCGCGGGTCTATTATCGCTGTTATACTATTAAGATTTGCAGGTCGGTTGATAGACATTATTTATTTTTCCCCATAAAAAATTTTGGACACATTTATGTCGTGATCTTGGATATTTGGATGGTAATGAGTGATCGCACTGTTTCCAGCGGTTCTCAGGCGGAGTTTCGGAGGTTTGAGCGGCGAGTTTTCCTCAGCCTCCCAATCAGGGGCGAGAGCGGGGGCGTCGCTGGTGAGCGCGCGCATTTACGTTTGCTGGTTTAAGGTTCTGAAATATCTGCGAGTTATTTCGCGGTCATGGATGATATGATTGAGAAGGTTCCGCCGCAGGTAGCCGGCTATCAGACTTTTGGTTTGCTATCCTCCCCGCCGTTCTCCGGTGAAGCGCAGATAGTTTACCTATGTGATGGATGCCGTAGACTTCAGGCGAGCCAGTCGCGAAAGAGCCTCGAGGGTGAAACTCTAGTGTGGGACGGGCAGACTTTCTTGCCAATCTCCAAGGCAGCAATCAGCAGTCATACTGCGAGTTACAGGGCAGTGCAGGCAGCTCTGCGCGATGCGCTTAGTCGTCAGCTAGTCCGCGTTGAACTGCACGTCACATCCGATCTCGTCTACCGTCAGCTGATTACGGGTGCTTATTGCAGAGCGTCCCATTTAGTAGAAGAGCGCCACAAAACGGTCGACCTGGCGAACAAGGTGGGACAGGTTCGAATTGCGTTGGTCACGCTGAAATTTAAGATTGGCCCGCGGCTAGTCGATACAAGGAGGCGTTTACGCTGCGTGAACAGACAGTATGCTTCAAATGGTGGCAATCTCGACGCTGCTGGCAAGACCTGTGGTTGCTGATTTTTCAGGAAGCGGGTCAAGAAGACGTGGGTAAAAGCACAGCATAAGGTCGAGCAACGCTCCTGCAGACCGTTGCTTGACTAATTTGCCTATGCCCTCAGACGATCGACCATGTCTTCGTCCCTTATATCGCGCCATAGCGCGTCCAAAACGCTGTGAATGCCAAACATGAACAGGCCAAGGGCAACAAAAGCGTAGATTTGCGGATGTTGGTGCAATGACGACAAGGCGTCTCCTAGCCCTTTGACATGATCCGCCGACTGAAACCATCCAGCTCGGATCAGAGAGAAGCCAATAACAGAGAAAACGACGCCGCGTGCAAACAGCCCAATTTGCCCCACTGGTTTTGCCCAGAATGGTGCGCTAGGTGAAAGCTCGTTCACGAAATCAGTCTTCCATGCCTTAGCCATCTGGTGAGCAGCGGCTGCTAGAAATGCGAGACCGATTATGCTGAGCACCGCATCGCCCAGTGGGAGGTCGAGCAACATCCTGCCGGCGGACTCCTCTTGTGCACCGTCTGTTGCCTCGCTCGGATCCATGGCGAGACGTGCTGCAGAATACGCGAGAATGAAATGGGCGAGGCCACTGGCGGCATACCCGGTGCGAATAGCCGACCCTTTCAGATTATCACCTTTCGATTCGATATCGAATGCTGCGCTATACAGTCGGTAAACGCCATAAAATCCTAACCCGACAGCTAGCAATGTTAATATCGCGGCGCCCCCAGACGACGCTCTCACTGTTTGAAAGACTCCTTGGGGACTGGCCTGCGAACTCCCGGCTGCAGTGAAAGCGAGATATGCAAGGAGGCAATATACGATGCCTCGCGCAAGCCATCCTGCTCGCGCGACGGTTTCCAGTCTCCGTAAACTGCTGGCCATCGTTTGCTCTCCAGTCGTAGGTGCAGGCGTTACGTGTTTACGGGTAACAGAGTTCCGGCCAACTCAGCCTGTCGCTGCGCCTTGCGGCGCGATTGGTTGATGCTGCTAGCGAAAAGAGATTGAAACGAGATGGCCCGAAATTATGGCTTACTCGACGCAATTTTCGGACAACGGCATTTGCTAACTTGGAAGCGAGATGCCCAGATTGGGGGGTGGGGTTTGGCAACAGATGCCTTAGATTGGCATTGCAATAGCGGCCGTGCCCGCTTGGTTACGTAGTTGGTTTCCTTACAAAAGGTTACAGATGATGCCGAAGATTCATCCCAGATTGCGGTCTCAATTCCGCGAAGAGGCTAGGCGTATCGTGGCGCAGGATCGATTGGCGCGAAAGAGCGGTGTAAGCCAAAACACAATTGGTCTGATCGCGATTGCAATGGCGAAGGCCTATCAAATGGGAGTGCTGGGTATCGGCGATCCGACACTGCATCCGCTGCCTGACAAGGTCGGTTGGAATGATCTGCCACCCCTGAGCCGGGAGTTGCTTGATTGGATTAGTCACGGTTTAAGTTCCCAATTCTCCTCGGGCGACCAAGGTGTGTTGGAGCTCGAATGCGATGTCGTCGACGGCACGACGCGATGGTTCTATTTGGTTGAAGGAAGGAGATCTGTAAAATCCTGGCCCAACAGGAGTGTTACCCCTTTGCTAAAGCACGGGCTGATCGAGGCTATTGATGGTATCCCTGGCCGCTACCAGATCACCACAATTGGGAAAGAGCTTTGTTCGGAATACTGGCGGCGTTCAGACGAGTGCGACGATACCTTACCTCTACTCTCAGTGTGTGGTTGACCTTCGTGCGAGCTTTTTTGCGGAATAGGACCCATGGATAGTCTGCCGCGTATTATTGGAGATGCGAGGCTTACGCAGACGAGGCGGGCTGCTGAGGCCCGGATGTTTCATCACGGTCGAATGCGTTCTTGGTCCTCTGCTGTGATCTTTAATCTCTGGTCTGATTGTGCCGCTCATCTGCGCTTGCCCTTGATAGCCTGACTGCTGCTGAGAAAGCGTTGGATCAAATTTGTTCACCTGGCGTTGCCTATGCGCCAACACGAGCGTTAAATGTGGCGGCGATTTGGGGGGGTATCGTGGATAGGTTGACCGCGTCAGAGCAGTTGGGCTCAGTGCAAGGCTCGTCAGGTAGAACACCCGACGCTGGACCTGATAATCATGCCTCCACGTATAATGATACGGGTATTTCGGATACGACATGGCGTTGCGCAAGGGCGAAACGCGCCCATGTCGTGGTAGATGCTGCCGACTATTTCCAGATCGCGCAGGCCGCGATGATGAATGCGAAGCAGCGGATCATGTTAATTGGCTGGGATTTTGACACTCGAATAACTCTTAGCCGAGATAGGCGGCGGCCTGGCAGTGCTCCAAATCGGCTGGGCGAGTTTATCACATGGCTGGCCGACCGGACCCCGGGGCTCGAGATCAAGATACTGAAATGGAATTTTGGCGCGCTGAAAATGCTGGGGAGAGGATCGACCGTGCTCGACCTTGCTCGCTGGACCATGCATCCTCAGATCGAGTTCAAGTTAGATGGAGCACATCCGATCGGTTGCAGCCATCATCAAAAACTGCTCGTCATCGATGACAGATTTGCAGTGTGTGGTGGCATCGACATGACCTCCGATCGGTGGGACACATCAGAGCATTTGGACGAAGACAGGCGGCGCAGGCGTCCAAATGGCAAGCCTTATGGCCCTTGGCATGATGTAACGATGGTAGTCGAGAATGAGGCTGCTGCCGCGCTGGGTGCATTGGCTAGAGCGCGCTGGGAACGGGCTGGTGGCGCCAGCTTGCAGCCCTGCAAGCCTCAGGCTGAATCGCCGTGGCCGGCATTCGTGCAGGCTGAATTCCAGTTTGTGGAGCTTGGAATATCTCGGACACGCGCTGAATACGAAGACTGCCCTGGCATCTTCGAAATCGAGAATTTGTTTTTGGAGCAAATCGCCCGCGCCAAGAACTTCATTTATGCTGAGAACCAGTATTTTGCCTCTCGTAAGATTGCGGAGGCAATTGCTCTGCGCCTATCGGAACCAAACCCTCCCGAGGTTTTCATCGTTACAGCCGAAAAAGCAGACGGCTGGCTTGAGCAGAAGGCCATGGATAGCGCAAGGGCGAGGTTGGTGCGGGCGGTCGGCGAGAAAGACTTGCAGGGTAAGTTTTCAGTTAACATTCCTTACACCGCAAATGGTGCCCCGATTTATGTCCATTCCAAGGTGATGATCGTCGATGATGAGGTGCTGAGAATTGGGTCAGCTAACATGAATAACCGATCTCTTGGGCTCGACAGCGAATGTGATTTGCACATTGACGCCACCAAGCCTGGCAATGAATCTGCCGGCGGGGCGATCACGCGCTTGCGCTACTCGCTCCTGGCCGAGCATTGTGGCGTGAGTGCAGAGATGATGGAGAAGGCTTTGAGCACTGGCTGCACGATGCGCAATGCCGTTGACAGCTTTGTGAGATCGGGTCGTAGCTTAAGAAGACTGATTTTGGAGGAGCTTTCAGAAACTGAAAGACAGCTTGCCGATCAGGCGATGCTAGATCCGGAAGCGCCAGAAGAATTTTTTGAGCCTTTCGCAAAGCGCAGCATATTTGCTCGCAGTCGGGTTTTGGACGCTCCTGACTGAATTTCGCCAATTATTGATTGCTGTCATGGTCAGCGATCTCAAGTGGTGGTCAGATTAGGAGCTTGATGTCTCTAAAGGGGTGACGGGTAAAGGTATCCATCCGGTGAAGGCCACGGCGTGATCCCGACCGGAGCGTAGGCCGGGTTTATGCGGCGATTGCTTCGGAGCGCGGCGCCCAGTTCCAAGGCAGGAGCTCGTCGAGCCTTGTGGCCGGATGATCGGCGATGCGAGCGAGGACATCGGCGAGCCACGCCTGGGGGTCGACATCGTTGAGCTTTGCTGTCTGTATCAGCGTGTAGATGACGGCGGCGCGCTGACCGCCGCGGTCGGAGCCGCAGAACAGCCACGCCTTGCGGCCGAGCGGGATGCAGCGGAGCGCGCGCTCGGCGGCGTTGTTGCTGAGGCAGATCCGGCCATCGTCGAGGAAGCGAGTGAACGCGTTCCAGCGCTTGAGCATGTAGAAGCAGGCCTTGGTGAGATCATGGCCGCGCGATAGCTTGGCGACCTGCTCGGTGAGCCAGGTGTGGAGCTCTGCCATCAGCGGCGCGCTGAGTTCCTCGCGGACCGCAAGCCGCTCGGCGTGGGCCTTGCCGTTGATGCCGTGCTCGATGTCGAAGAGGGCGTCGAGACGCTGCACGGCTTCGAGCGCGATCGGATAGATCATGGCGCTGTGCTGGCTGCGGCTCTTCTTACGGGCTGAGCTCAGGACATCGGCCAGCTCGAAGAACTTGCGCCGCGCATGGGCAAAGCAGCCGGCTTCGAGCACGGGACCGGCGTCGCGACCTTCGCGGTAGAGGTCGTTGTAGCCGCTATAGGCATCGGCTTGCAGGATGCCTGACCATGCCGCGAGATGGGCTTGCGGGTGCTCGCCGCGCCGATCGCGCGAGTAGTGGAACAGGGCTGCCGGCGGGTCGGACCCGGCAAAGGGACGGTCATCGCGGACGTAGACCCATAATCGTGCCGTATCGGTCTTGCCCTTCGCCATGACGGGCACGGTGGTATCGTCGCCATGGATCCGGGTTGCGGCCAGAACATGCGCCTCGATCAGCTTGTAGAGCGGCATCAGCGCGTGGGCAGCAGCCCCGACCTGATCGGCAAGGGTCGAGACACTGAGCGGCACGCCCTCGCGGGCAAACCGCTCGGCCTGCCGGTTGAGCGGTTGGTGCTGCCCGTACTTCTCGAACAGGAGCATGGCGAGGAAGCTGGGCCCCGCCCATCCGCGCGGAACCACGTGGAACGGTGCCGGGGCCTGAGCGATCTTCTCGCAGTCCCGGCACGAGAACTTCTCCCGGACCGTCTGGATCACCTTCCAGGAGCGCGGGATCACCTCGAGCGTCTCGGTGACGTCTTCGCCGAGCTTGGACAGCCGGTCCCCGCCGCAGGCCGTGCAGGAACAGGGTGCAGGCACTACGACACGCTCGCGCGGCAGATGATCGGGGAAGGGCTTCCTTGCGGGGCGCTTGCGCTCGAAGGCGGTGACCGTGGTGGTCTTGGCTGCCGCTTCCTCAGCGATCAGATCGTCTTCGGCAGCGTCGGCCTCGAGCTCTTCGAGCTGCAGCTCCATCTGATCGAGCAGGCGGCGGCTGCGTTCGGCGCTGGGGCCATACTGCTCGCGCTTCAGCTTGGCGATCTGCAGCTTGAGGTGGGCGATCAAAGCCTCGATGGCGCTCTCGCGGGCATGGGCGTTGGCCAGCTTGGCCTCTGCTTCGTCGGCCTTCTGGAGCGCGGAAACCAGCAGCACCTTGAGCGCTTCAACATCGTTCGGAAGGGGCGAGATGACGGCTTCCATGGAGGAGAGTGAATCATCATCGACCCTCTGCTGCAAGGGCAAAATGCCCCCATCTACTGGTTATCCTGCGCTTTGCGGCCGCCACGTATACTGCGGGTTGCGCCAGTCGATCCCTTCCAGCAGGCAGGCCAGCTGAGATGGGGTCAGCGACACCGCTCCCTCGCTCGCCGAGGGCCATACGAACCGGCCCTTCTCGAGCCTCTTGGCGTAGAGCGACATGCCGATCCCGTCGTGCCAGATGATCTTGATCAGCGATCCTGCGCGACCGCGGAATACGAACAGATCGCCGCCGTGAGGATTACGCTTGAGGCCTTGCTGCACCAGCAGCGCCAGCCCCTGCATGCCCTTCCTCATATCCGTGTGGCCGAGCGCGATCCACACCCGGGCGCCGGGAGGGATCATCGCAGAGCCTTCAGCGCGGCAGCGACCAGGGACGGTGTTGCCGCCGCGAAAATGCTCAGCCGCTTGCCGCGCGGCAGGTCGATGATCATCGCGGGGTGCTCGCCGTAGCTCGCCGCTGCGGCCGGATCGTCATCCATCACCGCTTCCAGGAACACCGGCGTCGGCAGGGCCTCGGGCGCGCTGGCCTCCTGCGCCACACCTGCATCGAGCAACTTGCGCCGCCAGGTGTAGATCAACCCCGACGAGACGTCATGACGCCGGCAGACATCGGCAACCCGCGCGCCCGGCGCGAACGCCTCGGCCACAATCTGCAGCCGTTCCTCATCGCTCCACCGACGGCGCCGCTCGGGCCCCGAAAATACCGTCACCTGACCCACCGACCGCTCCAAAGCACACTCTTAAGAGCACGCTTAAGAGCGCTCGCTACCTACCCGCGCAAGGCGGCCCCCGCCGGATGGATACGGGTAAAGCGCGATCGATCATTTAGTAGCTATACACGTTGCTATGCTGCAACGGCGAGGTTCGTCAATGGCAGTTCAAATTGCGGGAAAGATCGGAGAGAAGGGCGTGCAAACAGGTAACCTTGCATATAGCGAATACCCATCGAGCGCAGCGTATTATATTCAGAAGTAGTTTCGATCCCTTCAGCGATAACGTTGATACTGAGAGAATTTGAAATTCTGACAATCCCATCTACTATCACCTGCTTAGTGAGATTTTTGTCGATGTCGCGCACCAGGTCCATGTCGATCTTAATAAAGTCGGTCTGGAATTCGGCTAGCAGGCCTAGGCCGGCATGACCTGCGCCAAAATCATCAATGGCAGTTCCGAAGCCCATTTTTCGATAGGCATCCACGATGCTCTTTAAATGCTGGGAATCGGCGATTGCCTCGTTTTCTGTGAACTCGAACAGCAAGCGATTGATCGGCAAGCCGACGGCTTGCGCAGTTTGAAGAGTGAGCTGGATGCACGCGACCGGCGAATAGACTGCATTGGGTAGGAAATTGATTGACAGTCGTGCACTACCGTTGAGGATGCCGGCATCGACTGCACCTTTGATTGCAGCCACTCGACATTGTTGGTCGAATGCGTAGCGGCCTTCGTCAGTCACGCTGCCGAGAATCTCGCCCGCGCTAGCGCCATTTGTTCCGCGAACAAGCGCTTCGTAGGCGAAGGGCTCGCCACTCTGGATATCGACGATGGGTTGGAACGCCATTGCGATATCGTATTTCGTCTGGTTGCTCCGGCAGCCTTGGCATTTATTAGACATAACATCATCTCCTCGGTGTGAACCGCCCCAGGATTGTCGGAGGCTCCAACTCCTGAGAAGGTGGAGCCCTTATGAGCAAGACAACGAACAAGTTT
>NZ_JAUBTB010000083.1:0-12673 GCF_036704965.1 Microcoleus sp. F10-B2
CTCGCGCTTGGTCTCTGACGATTCACTTTTACCCCCTCACTGCGTGTATGTGCCAGTTGGGGGTGCGGAATGTGGGCCGTAACACGATCGCAGGTACGATCGCCTATAATCGGAACTAGCCCCTCATCAATTGAGCAACCGCCATGAGCCAAGACAAGGAAGAAATTAGCTATTCAGAGAAAACAGAACGTCTCAGAGTTATCGGTCAGTTTATCAAAACTGTGACACCGATGATTTGGACGATCGTAATTTTAGTAGTCATCATTCCCCTATGCGGTAACTTTCTAATTTCCCAGTCACTAACAAATACCGGAACCACAGCAGTTGTCGTCTCGCCGCCACACGATTTTAGCAAAGTTAACCAAGACATTAAAAACGCTATCCAACAATCCCATACAACAGCCGAAACTTTCGCCTCCAAAGAATTGGACAAATGGGAAGCCGAAGTAATTGCACGAGTAGACAATAGCTTCCTCGATTGGTACTTCGATTACTTCAATCAAAAAAAGATGGAGTTTACCGTACCTTTTAATTTCGTGAAATCTGCCGTACTCAACAGATTTGATATGACAGCAGCATCTCGTGCTGTTTCCGAAAAATTAACCGAAGACTTTCAAAGAGAATTTGCTAACCGCGTGCTGGTTCCCAAAAACGCTCAACTGCGATTTCAATTAATCACTCAAGATACTGCTAATTTGTACATAGCCGAAGTCAGTAAGAATGTGAAAGTAGTTCAAAACAATTATAATATACCGCAAGTACAGTGGGACAAATATCTGAACGATATTGCCACCACAATTAGCGACAAAGGAAACGTCTCTAATTTATCATTAAAAGTATTAGTTGGCGGCAGCGGCTACTTAGTTGCTAAACCCTTAATTTTGGGAGTAGCAGCTAAAGTTGGCAGCAAAGTTACGGCTAAAGTTGCCAGCAAAGCCGCCGCCAAGGTAGCCACAAAAACAGGCGGTACAGTTGCTAGTCAGTTGGGAGTAAGTTTAATAGACCCGATTGTCGGCATCGGGATTATCATCTGGGACTTGTGGGATTACAATCACACAGTCAAAGTAGAAAGACCGATTTTGCGGGAACACATTGTAGAATACTTGAAAGATGTCAAAAAGTCTCTGCTCACAAATCCTGAAAGTGGAATCATGGCAGCAATTTATCAGTTAGAAAGCGGTCTTCTCAAGTCGCTTTAATCATTTAGCGTTGCTTAATAACAGGTATGAATTGAAGAGTTCGGAATTGCCATAAGCCAAGTCGGGTGAGTTTTGTAATTTCCGAAAAAGTTGGTTCATACCGTTAATCAGCAACCTAAAAAAAGATAAGATAAAGGAACAACTAGAAGAGTTCCAAGATTTTATGGCATATAAAAATATCATAAAGAAGAAAGCGCAAGCTGTTTAACTCAGGTCTAAAGGATTTAGTTATCAATAAAAATAAAAAAATTAGACATTTTAACAACAAGTATTCTTACCAAAAGTTACAGAAAACACTTAGCCGGTAATCGCGGAATTAAATTTACAATATCACGGCTAAAAAGCTCTCCGCCAACCCTCAACTTCCTATCTCAACCCGAAGCCAAAATATATCATAACTAGAAAGATATTTGAGGTAGAATTATGATGTAATATTTAAATCCTAGTCAAGTTCCTATCGAATCTTGAAAGCTGTTAATTAACCTCGCATAAAGCCCAGGTCTAAAAATAGAGAAAACAGCGATAAGTTATTCACACAAATCGCTATTTTTTCCAAAAAATGTTATTAAAGCAGAAGCCAGAAATAGCAGTAGGATAACTGGTACTGTATCGCTTAGATGAGTGTCAGTCCGTCACTCAAATACTCCAAAGGAAACGATCGAGTCGGCAGTTGCGATCGCCCCCAGAGACTAAAATCAAGTAAAATTGCAAGTAATTGGTCGATCGACCCCCGTTGCTAGACTGTATTTGGATTCAAGGTTTGCTATACTCCAGAAATAGACACATATTAACCTTTGGAAAATCAATAGGCCGGAGCTATGACATCCTATGCAACCTCTACAGCAAGAGCCGAGATGAGTGAGATCCGGCGCTTGAAAAACATACTGCCCCCAGAACTCCAAAGTTGGGTAACAGTAGAAAAAACAATAGAAGTTAATCCTACCCTGATCCGCAGCGAAGAAATAGGCAAAGACCAGGTAGAAATCCAAATAGACCTGATCCGCTGGGAACAGCTAGCAATGGATCAGCGCAACCTCCTGTTTTGGCACGAAGTTGCCAGAATCCAAAACGACACCATCCCCAGAGACGGTTGGGAAATGGCAGCCCTCGCCATTGGCATGGGCGGTGCCGTCGGCGAACTTTGGGTGCAAGACGGCTTGCTGCTGATACTGGCCCTCTCCCTCTGCGGCGTCTCCGGCTGGAGACTTTACCAAAAAAATAACGGAGAGAAAAGTTTAAAAGAAGCAGTAGACGCCGACGAAAAAGCCCTCGCCCTCGCCACTCGCTTCGGCTACACACTCCCAAACGCCTACAAAAGCCTCGGCAGCGCCTTAAAAACCTTAATCGAGCAAACCTCCAAAAAACAGCAGCGGGCTAAATACGAAGCTCGTCTCCAGGCCCTGAAACGCAACGCAGCCAAAGCCAAAGCCAAAGTCAAACCCATCACCCGCGAAACCTCCCAGTCAGAAAACGTCTACAATTCCTAATCTTATCCCCCGACGCTTGGTACGGGGGTTTTCCAGTTAACAGTTAACTTTTGACTTTCCTATTAAGTGTTAGCTGTTAACTGCGGTCGCTATCCCCTGCAAGACAGGCACGAAAATTATTAACGACCAGATTAATCGGCCTGAATCCACAAAAATCTTGATTCCGATGTCAAAGTTTGGCAGCGATTGCGTTCAAAAATCTTTGAGCCAAAACTTTGACTGGTAGACTCAAGTCTATCTTTGGCTGTGATATCACGCGCGGCGGGCGAGCTTTCAGGTGTTTTTGTAAAGTTTGTATAAAGCTAGCCTAAGGTGGAGCTGCTAGGACAGAATAGGCTAAAGACATCAGCTTGAAATTTGAAACTAGGACTTCATGGTCAGTCAAACCCCAGAGGCAGATTTTCGGGTTACGTACTTGGACGAGATTCCCTCAGTTCACATACCCGTGCGCTTGAGCGTACTTGAAGCCGTAAACTTCAAGACAACCTGCCAGCAACTTTTCTCTGGAAGCACCGTTCCCAGCAAGATTGTCCTAGACTTCAGTCAGACGACATTCATCGACAGTAGCGGGATCGGTGCTTTAGTTAGCAATCTGAAATTTGCCAAACAGCGGGATAGCGACTTAGTGCTCCGCAGCCTTAAGCCGCAGGTAATGGCAGTATTTGCTCTCACCAGTCTAGATCAAGTGCTGACGATCGAGCAGCCCTCTGCAACCTCAACTCCCACAGAGACCAACCCCTCGGACAATCAGCTACCGATGACCCACCCCTCAGTGCAATCGTGGGTGAAGCGGCTGATAGACATCGTTGGGGCAATAGTCGGCTTGGTGATTACAGGAATTTTGCTTGTACCCATAGCTGCTGCTATCACGATCGACAATCCAGGCCCGATATTTTTTGCTCAAACCCGCTGTGGGTGGATGGGCAGACAATTTCGGATTTGGAAATTTCGCTCAATGTGTACCAACGCCGAAGCAATGAAAGCCCAAATCAAAAACCAGGCTTCTGGCGCATTTTTCAAAAATGACAACGACCCGCGGATTACCAAAGTCGGGCGCATCTTGCGCAAAACCAGCCTCGACGAACTGCCACAGTTTTGGAACGTGCTCAAAGGCGAAATGAGTCTAGTCGGCACTAGACCGCCTACCCCAGACGAAGTTGAGCGCTACGAAGTCCCTCAGTGGCAGCGTTTGGATGTCAAACCCGGGATGACAGGGGAATGGCAAGTCAACGGTCGCTCTCAAGTCCGCGATTTTGAAGATGTCATCCGTTTAGATTTAAAATACCAACAAAACTGGAGCCTGATGTATGACTTGAAACTAATTGTTAAAACCGTAACAGTCCTGTTTAACAAAAATAGCGGCGCTGTGTAGGAACGGTCAACAACCCACCGCTAAACTTTTAGGTGCTCTTGCCGACGGCGGCAGGAACTCGAACTCGATACTTACTCAAACAGGCGATCGGTAGCGATACCTACGCTAGTATTAAGTGTTAAAATTCACACGCCCAGAAAATGCGTAGCTAGTTGCCAGCTCTGCAATCAGAGCATTAATTAGCAATTTGCGAGTTCGAGGTCGTACTCGAATGATCCCAGCATGGTTTTTGAGGACGACCCTAACTCAGGTGGGTTTAAAAAAGTACCGACTGCTAAGGCGGTCGAAGCTCAAACCAATCCTCGCAAGCTGACTCTGGAATTTTTCCTATTTATACGCCCTACCGAGGCGGTTTACAGTATCGGAAGTCTCTCATTTCCTGTGCGAGTAAATGGTGCGAAAGGAATGCTCACCTTGAGGCAAAACGGGCTTCTTCAACTCAAGCTTGACTTAACTAATATGTTGCCAAGACCTTGCCCTCCTTTTCCTCTCCCACCTGCGCTGAGTACAGCGGGGGTGGGAACCGACCAGGGGGAAGAAAGATGAAAGACAAGCAACCAAAGGCCGAGTCGCACCTTCAGGTTGAAACAGACCTGAAGGCTTTAACATCCGTTTTGGAATGGTTGGAGAATATCGTTTTGCCGCTGCTGCCAGCGGATTTCTGGTGGCAGTGTCGGCTGATAATCAACGAAGGCTTTACAAACGCTGTCCGCCACGCTCACCAGAACTTGCCCCCCGCGACGCCGATCGACATTGAGGTAAAAGTGTTTGCCGATTACTTAGAAATTAGGATTTGGGACAGGGGTCAACCGTTCAACCTCGAAGCAAAGCTGCACTCGATCATGCAAGAGCAGCGCGATCCCTTGGACAGAGAAGGAGAAAGGGGACTGGTGTTCATGTACAAGCTCACAGACGACCTTCGGTATATCCGTACCGACGATCGCCGCAACTGCCTGGTAATGCGCAAAAACCTTACCTGATGGCGCGAGACCCGCCCGAGCCAGGGCGGTTTGTTTCGCTCCTGTAGAAGGTCACAGCGCCGCCCCCTGTTGTGCTACCAGGAACCCAAGCACATCCTGTGCAATTCTGCGCGTGCAGGATCGAGGCACGCGGCGGCAGGACAATTTGCTTCAAACTAAATATTATGCGTATTCTAATTTATTCCTATAACTACTATCCAGAGCCGATCGGCATTGCCCCCCTGATGACAGAACTAGCGCAAGGCCTAGTCAAGCGCGGCCACCAAGTACGAGTCGTCACAGGAATGCCCAACTATCCCCAGCGCCGGATTTATCCGCAATATCAGGGCAAATTTTACCTCACCGAAGAACACAACGGCGTGACAATTCAGCGCAGCTACCTGCGCGTCAACGGCCCCCACCCCAGCCTCCTAGACCGACTTTTGCTAGACGGCAGTTTTGTCGTCTCCAGCGCCGTCCAAGCCTTCAGAGGCTGGCGTCCCGACGTGATTTTCTCGACCATGCCCCCTTTACCGATTTGCGTCCCAGTCGCCTTTTACGGCTGGATTCGCGCTTGCCCGATCGTCCTCAACGTTCAGGATATCGTCTCAGAAGCAGCCGTGCGCGTCGGCTTGGTCAAAAAAAACGGACTGCTAGTTCGTATTGCTGACGCTTTGGAAAAGTTGGCATACTGCACAGCCAGCCAAGTCAGCGTCATCGACAGCGGTTTTGTCAAAAAATTGCATTCTCAGGGAGTACCCCCGGAAAAAATAGTTTGCGTTCCCAATTGGGTTGATGTCAATTTCATTCGCCCCTTACCCAAAGAAAATAACTCATTTCGAGAAACTCACAAACTCAAGGGCAAATTTGTCGTTCTCTATGCTGGCAATATTGCCCTCACTCAAGGCTTGCAAACAGTAGTCCAAGCAGCGGCTCGTTTGAAACACATAACCGAAATCGCTTTTGTAATTGTGGGGGAATCAACAGCACTGGCGCGATTGCAAAAAGATTGCGAAACTTACAAAGCTAATAATGTAATGCTGCTGCCATTTGAACCGCGAGAAAAATTGCCGGAATTGTTAGCTGCTGCTGATGTTAGTTTAGTAGTACAAAAGCGCCGCGTTACTAACTTCAATATGCCTTCAAAAATTCAAGTAATTCTCGCCAGCGGCCGGGCAATTTTGGCTTCGGTTCCTGAAACTGGTACGGCCCAGAAAGCAGTGCAGCAAAGTGGTGGCGGGGTGGTGGTAGCGCCGGAAGATCCGCAGGCTTTGGCTGATGCGGTTGAGGATTTGTACTTGCACCCTGCTAAGGTGGATGCGTTGGGCGAGCAAGGCAGAAATTATGCTGTAGAAAATTACGGATTTGAGGAAGCTTTGAATCATTATGAAGCTTTATTTGCGGCGGTAGCAGCGAGTCATGGTGACAAAATATTGGAGCCTTTGCCGAAATAATAAGATAACCGCTTGAAACCATGCCTAGTTAGAGTGTCACAAGATGTTCCTAGCAGTACAGAAATAACGCTCGTTAAGATAAACAAAAAAAATGAAATACTCAGGAGCGATTGATTTAATTCCCCAATATACCAGAACCGAAACTGTCCCCGCAGCCATCCAGACAGCCATTACTGCCCCGATTAAAAGTAAAATAGCGATAACTGAAAAAGATTTTTGACTACCAGCAACAGCCATTTTGATTAAGCTTTTTAGCGGAAATCCCCTTTTTAACAAAAGGGCAATCAAAATTACCATCGAAGCCCGAATTGGGAGCATCTCAATGAAAGCAGCCAAGCTAGAAATTGGAGTTTTGAGGCAGGAGGCAGGAGGCAGGAGGCAGGAGGAAAGAGGAAGAAGAAAGGAGCAAGAAGAAGTGTTTTTACAAATATGAGATGCTCCCCCCGAATTGGAGCAACTATAAAATAACCTTTTATGGCAATGACTAAAAGTAGAATAAATGAGATAATTACAAAAAATAGCAAATCAACTATTGATGGGCTTTCATGTATTCTCGCAGTAAGGTGTTGATCTGGGTTTGATAACCACGACCTTGAGATTTAAACCACTCCAAAACATCACTGTCAATGCGTAAGGTAACTTGAGCTTTAGTCTTAGGGTTGGGCAAGCCTCGCTGAACTACGGCTTTAGCAAACATTTCAGGCGTAATTTCAGGGCAATCAGAGAAATCAATATCTTCATCAGTCATGGCATCTAGACGTTCCCAGTCAGTTTGAGATTTGCTCGAAGTAGATTCGTTGTTCATATTTAGTTGCTTTTCTAGCAGAAATAATGCGGGTACATTCCTCTCGTTCTGTATGGACGATAGCGACTACTCGCCCTTGCAACAAACCAAAAGTCACAAACCTTTGCTCCCCATAACTGAATCGTTCGTCCTCAACTGTTACGATTTCTCCATCAAAAACTAATGGAACGTCGATAAAGTCAATTCCATGTTTGCTAAGGTTGGTAAGACGTTTAGTCTCATCCCACTCAAATTCCATACCTTGATTGTCACTAGATATTGTAACTACAATTTGTCGTTACAGCCACTTACTTTAACATATCTTTGGATTGTTCAGGTAGAGCCGATCGCCCCCTTCGCCCCCTTCACCCCCTTCACCCCTCCCCATCCCACAAGCCACCACACCCCTGTGTGCCCGACACAGCAGCCGATCGAAACAAAACGCTAAAATAGGAGATCCTACAATTTAGGAGTTAATATTTGACACTTGTACCCGCGCGCGAAAACGTCCTAGCTTGGCTCTCTGAGCGCGTTCCTGCTGCCCGTATCACACATATCCTCGGAGTCGAACAGGTAGCAGGTGATTTGGCTCGCCATTACGGCCTCGACGAAGCAAAAGCCCGATCGGCCGGCTTGTTGCACGATTTGGCAAAATACTTCAAACCTCAACTGCTGCTGCAAATGGCCCAGAAGGAAGGTTTAGAGTTAGACTCAGTGTTGGAAGCACACCCGCATTTGCTGCACGCAGACGCGAGCGCGATCGTCGCTAGAGACGAATTCGGAGTGGTCGATCGAGAAATTTTGGAGGCAATCGCCAATCACACCCTCGGCAGACCAAACATGAGCCAGCTTAGTTGTACCGTATTTGTAGCAGACACAATAGAGTCGAGCCGCGGCAACACAGCCGCACTAAAAGCACTGCGCGAGGCAAGCTTGCAAAATCTTTATGCAGCCGTGTGGCAAACTAGCGATTATTCTCTTAAATATTTGCTAGAAACTCGCTGCTACATCCACCCCCGCACCGTACTTACGCGGAATTGGGCGCTGCTGATGGCCCGCGAATCGCCGGAAACAGGAAATTCGACGGAGAAGTCGATCGAACAAATCACAAGTTAAAAGTAAAATTTACCAGCAATCCTGTCCTTACTTTTGGCTTCAACCTAACTCCTCTTTCCCGTCTGAAACTGCCAAAAACCATCGCTTGTAGCGCACCCATTCTTCCTTACCGTATCAATTAGGAACTTAAACACTTAATGTCAGATCTAACCCAACTCGAATACTCCAGGGCCCAGTCTACAGCAACGGACGGCACCTCCGCAGACGAAGCTCGCGGCCTGATCGTGACCGTTGCCCAAGCAGCCGAAGACCGCAAAGCAGTAGATATTGTATTGCTCCGGGTGGCAGAAGTATGCTATTTGGCAGACTACTTTGCGATCGTCACCGGATTTTCCAACGTGCAGGTACGAGCCATCTCCCAAGCGATAGCAGACCAAGTGGAAGAAGAGTGGCAACGCTTGCCACTGCGTACACAAGGGCTATCAGACGCCAGTTGGGTAGTCATGGACTACGGCGACGCGATCGTTCACATCTTGAAGCCTCAAGAGCGGGAGTTCTACAATTTAGAAGCGTTCTGGGGACACGCCGAACGCATAGACTTTTCCCCCGCGCCGTGAGGATGGCTAATGTGAAAAACGTTTCTGCTTCTATTTGTCCCGTTCCGCAAGAACAGCGACCGATCAATGAATACCAAGAACTTAAAGAATCCTGGTTTTTTAGCTGGGTAACACTCAATTGGCCGGGATACCTGGCAAAACTAGCTTGGGTGTGGGCTTGGAGTTGCTTGGTGTCGGTGCCGATAGCTGCTTCTAGCTTTGCTCCAAGCAAGTATCCAGCTCAGTTTGTCCTCAGCGGTGCCGCAGGTGCCAGTTTTATTCTAGGATTAGCTTTGCTGCGACTCTACTTGGGTTGGTTCTACGTGCGATCGCGCCTTTCAAATCCCACGGTCGTCTACGAAGAGTCTGGCTGGTACGATTGTCAATCTTGGCCTAAAACTCCCGAAGTTTTGCTTCAAGATCAGTTGATTGTCAACTACCAACTAGAACCAATTCTCAGGCGTCTGCGGCAGACATTTTATGGTTTGACAGTATTGCTGGTTGCCGGGGGACTAATTTGGAGTTGTTTGTAATCGGAAATGCAAGGAAGTTTTGAGTTTTGAGATAGCCGCGCACAGCCAACAACACACACGGGGTGCATGAGTCAGAAACGATCGCACAAAGATTAACTTTACAACTCGTAACTGCCAGCTCGCAACTCATAACTTCCTGAACCCCAATCTAAAATCTAAAATCTAAAATCTAAAATTGATATGACAAGGGGAAAACGAACCCAAGCTGCCGAATTGGAAGTCACACTGCTGCGCGAAGGTATTGTGGAATCGAGGCACCGCGCCCAAGCTGCTGTCTGTGACAACCGCGGCCGCGTTTTGTCGGTTGCTGGTAACTCGGAAACGGCCTCATTTGTCCGTTCTTCACTCAAGCCTTTTCAAGCTTTGGCGGTGACGGCGACTGGCACTTTAGAACGCTACGAATTGACCGATCGAGATTTAGCGATTATTTGCAGTTCCCATCAAGGTACGATCGAGCAATCGCGCCAGGTATTTAACGTCCTGTGGCGCTGCGACATTGACCCATCTAAACTTCAATGCCCGATTCCTGAAGGCAAAAAGAGCCCCCTGCAATACAACTGTTCCGGCAAACACGCGGGAATGCTGGCTGTCTGCCAGCAACTGCACTGGCCTCTGGAAACTTATTTGCGCCGGAAACATCCCGTCCAGCAGCTTATTTTGGGCAAAGTAGCTGACTTGCTGGCGATGCCTGCCGAAGAGTTTATCAGCGCTCGCGACGACTGCGGCGCTCCTACCTATCTGTTGCAGTTGGGGCAAATGGCGTCTTTGTACGCTAAGTTGGCCTCTGGCGACAATGTGGAGATGGAGCGGATTGTCCGCGCTATGACTCATCACCCAATGATGGTTGCCGGTGAGGGCAAATTTGACACGGAACTGATGCGCTTGACTCAAGGGGAATTGGTGAGCAAGTCCGGTGCCGAGGGGGTGCAGTGCATTGGCCGCGTTGGCGAAGGCATGGGCTTGGCAATTAAGGTGACGGATGGGGGAAAGCGCGCTCAATTTGCTGTGGCGATTCACTTGCTCAAGCAGTTGGGGTGGATTACTCCGACTATCGCCGAAACTCTTGCGGAGACTTATTTGACTCTCAGCGATTTTAAGCGCTTGGAGGTAGTCGGCGAAGTTTCGATGCTTTAGGGCGATCGAGACTCGCTCGCCGATTTGAGCAACCCCTCCCATAATCTAAAAAGTTTTTTTGATTTAGGGGTTGCAATTTTCAGAAAGATATGTTTATACTAGATGAATACAAAAAGCGACGCGGGATAGAGCAGCCTGGTAGCTCGTCGGGCTCATAACCCGAAGGTCAGTGGTTCAAATCCACTTCCCGCCACCAAATTAACTAAGACAAGCCCCAGCAGCCTAAAAGTTGCTGGGATTTGTTTTATACCCTCTGTTTGATGCCGTCTGCGATCGCCTCTTCGACAGATTGAAAGCAGTTTATTTTAAGCTGCAACAAACATGAGGACACAGCAGTGCTGTGTCCCTACCGTATATTTGTCTTTTTATATGGGTATAAAATAAGACCCACCCTCAACCTAAACACTTAACCCTATACTTTTCGACGAGCGTTTGTGCAAGCTTTATTTGTCAAAAATTTGCAATCCGAGATCCATATTTTTTAACTCTAAATTGGAAATTGCTAAATCGGCTGGGCTTCCATCCAATCAAAAATCAGGTTTAATTGTTCCAGGGTAACTAACCCGTACTGCCACAGAACCATAGGCAATTGGCTGCCATCTTGTTCACCGTGGCGGAGAGCCACGGCGATCGCCGAATTCGATATCGCCAACTCTCCTCGCAAATAATCGATCAGTTGAGCCTTTCCCATCACCTTCACCGCCAGTTTTATGCGCTATTGTAAAGATATGTAGCTAATCGGTCTGTATCGGAAGTTTAATAGTCCTAATTTTCTGTTGAAAATCGGCGATGTGGTGTGATGGACAACGCACAGAAATTGTGATAAAAATCATAAAAAAAGGCGATCGCAGTCACAGGTCTGAGAATCAAAAATTGGGTTTTGCGATCGCTCACTTGCTTCCAATGAATTCATTTAAACTTGCTAAAGTCCTAGCTGAAGTTGAACTCCCGCTTCTGTGCCACTGTCGGTTTGTTTTGGAGGTAAAGGATTTCTTTGACGCTGGGCGTCCGAAGGAGTAGTAATAAATTCCAACGGGCCATCGATTCTGAGGCGAAAAGTGTCGCCCAAGCTGCTTTCCCTTCTAGCAGAATTAGCCGCGGTTTCAGATTCACCAATCAAGTTTTGGTAGTCCGAGTCTACGGTTCTGTCCTCCACACTCCTGAGGGAGTCCCCAGATAAAGTCGTTTCCGAATTTTGGGGCGCTGGTTGCAGCCTTGGTTGGGCGAGAACCGCCGGGGTCAAACCGATAAAAATTGAACTCAGTCCAAGAGCAGTGCCAAGAGTAGCAATAACTGCGTTCATCATCCATGCCTCCGCTAGTTGCATCCTACTATGCTTATTGTACCGAGCCGGAATTAAGTTGCACTCTATCAAAAGTAGCTGCTTGTGGAGATATCAATTAAAGCTCCTGTGAAAACTTATAACTTTCGATCGCGCTATCGGAAAAAAAGAACTGACCCAGCAACCCGGTTGAAACCTCAGAATACCTCATTTCAGGAATGAGTCAACCAAAAACTCGATTTGTTTGATGGGGGCGCGTCAGGAGTGGAAAAATAGTTAGTAGTGGATGCACGGGCGGCTATTCACCAATTTGTTTTTTCACGACAATAGCTCGTTGCAGACCGCCAAAACGCTAAAAAAACCTGGTTTCAGATACCTGTTCAAAAAAAGAATGCAACAGCCGGTCAATTCTAAGCCCTTACAGAATAAGTCTTTCCCAATTCTTTAATTCTTGAATCTCAAATCTATAATAGTAGGAGCGTGTAGAGTGAGTCCAGGATTGATACTGCATTCATCTCGATCGCCAATGTTCCCAGAGCGGACGATCGCGCTAAGATGGCGGTGGCAGTCGTTAAAAACTCAGTTGCCAGCGGCAGATTCCGAGTTATTAACAGCACTTTGCCTGCTAAAACCATCTCAACTTCAAAACCTGCGCTCATCAAGTTGTACTTGACCAATAATTTCTTGATGGTACAAGCCTCCGGATTTATCCGTGGAATCAATCGAAAGCATCCAAAATCCTTGCATCCTCAAGCCCCCGGATTTATCCGTGGTGTCAATCTCAAATCTCAAATCTCAAATCTCAAATCGAATGACC
>NZ_JAUBTB010000083.1:12683-32411 GCF_036704965.1 Microcoleus sp. F10-B2
CTTGCATCCTCAAGCCCCCGGATTTATCCGTGGTGTCAATCTCAAATCTCAAATCTCAAATCTCAAATCGAATGACCAATAATTTCTTGATGGTACAAGCCTCCGGATTTATCCGTGGAATCAATCGAAAGCATCCAAAATCCTTGCATCCTCAAGCCCCCGGATTTATCCGTGGTGTCAATCTCAAATCTCAAATCTCAAATCTCAAATCGAATGACCGGAATGTTGTGGGTTCATAATCGTTCTGCTTTACCATGCCAATCAAATATCTGACCGACCCGATTTTAAAAATGTCGGGCCAAGTGCCAATTCGCATCGTCCTTGTTGTGCCTTTTGCCCTCCAGACTTTCGCTGCGGTAGGGTTGACGGGGTGGCTGTCGCTGCGGAACGGGCGGATAGCCGTTAACGATGTTGCCGCACAACTGCGGGCAGAAGTCACATCGCGCATCCAGCAACATATTTATACTTATCTCAAAACACCCCACCAAATTAATCAGCTCAATCTCGATGCCATCCGTCTCGGCATTTTGAACGTGCAGGATACTGATAATTTGCAACGCTACTTCTCCCAACAAATCAAAACCTTTGATAAAATTAGCTACATTCAATTCGCCTCTCAAGAAAAAGATTTTATTGGAGTTGAACGCCTCGACGATGGCAAGTTGCAAGTTCAGATTTCTAATCAATCTACTGGCTATAACTTTCAAAGCTACGCGCCGTCAGAGTTCGGGGAAGCAACCAACCTATTAAAAACTACTCTCAACTACGACCCCCGCGTCCGACCTTGGTACATAGCTCCAGTGCAGGCAGGGAAACCGACTTGGA
This sequence comes from Microcoleus sp. F10-B2, assembly GCF_036704965.1. Lineage (NCBI taxonomy): Bacteria > Bacillati > Cyanobacteriota > Cyanophyceae > Oscillatoriales > Microcoleaceae > Microcoleus > Microcoleus sp. F10-B2. The sequence continues at coordinate 13,509 of NZ_JAUBTB010000083.1, forward strand.
GTAAAATTTATACTTATTTTGATGCTCCCAAACTAGCGATTACGGCTGCTCAACCAGTTTATAGCGAGGATGGTAAACTGATTGGCATCCTCGGTTCTGATTTGGCACTTTCCAAGCTAAATCAATTTTTGGAAAGTCTAAAAATTGGCAAATCAGGACAGACTTTTATTGTAGAAAGGTCGGGGCAATTGGTGGCTAATTCTACTCTGGAACCGCCATTTATTGTTAGCAACGGCGTTCCGAAACGGATTGTGGCAACGAGCAGCAAGAATGTTCTGATTCGATCGACAGCCCGCTATTTGACAGAACGCTTCGGGGACTTGCGCAAAATTGACAGTTCTCGGCAGTTAGATTTTACCATCGACGGTCAACGGCAATTTCTACAGGTGACGCCGCTCTCAGACAGCAGGGGTCTCGATTGGTTGATTGTGGTGGCTGTTCCTGAAGCCGATTTTATGGAAAGGATTAACGCCAACACTCGCTACACAGTGTTGCTGTGTTTCGGTGCTTTGGTGGTGGCGACGGTCATTGGCGGTCTGACTTCTAAGTGGATTGTTGTACCGATTCAGCGTCTGAGCAAGGCTGCGGAGGCTTTGTCGCGAGGAGAATGGGACGGGATGGCCGCAGATCCCGGCTTGATGGCGTCTGTAGACCGGGAGGATGAGGTGGGTGTCCTGGCTCGCTCTTTTAATACGATGGCCGGTCAATTGGAAGAGTCGTTTACTACTCTAGAAGAGCGGGTAGAATCTGCGATCGCCGACAAAAATGAATTAATTCTTTATTTGCAAAAATCGCAGCAAAAACTGGCTCTCCATCTTCACCAAACTCCTTTGGGGGCGATTGAATGGGATCTAAATTTTCAAGTAGCGGAATGGAATTTGTCAGCAGAAAGAATTTTTGGATACAACCGCTTGGAAGCAATGGGACGCCACGGAGTCGATCTCATAGTTCCTGAAAGCGCTAAAGAGTATGTCAGGCAACTATCTATCACTTTGTTAACTAATAAAGGAGGAATTAGTAGCATTAACGAGAATATCAGAAAAGACGGCAAAATAATTCTTTGCGAGTGGTACAATACAACTTTGGTTGATGCTGACGGCAGCATTATCGGGGTGGCATCGCTGATTCAGGATGTGACTGAATTTCACAGTGCTGTCGAGAAGTTGCGGGCTAGCGAGGAGCGGTTTCGTCAGTTGGCAGAAAATATTCATGAGGTATTTTGGATTAGAGAACCCAATCAAAAGCGGCTTCTTTATGTGAGTCCTGCTTGCGAGAAAATATGGAATTTGAGCTGTCAGAGTTTGCAGTCAGAACCGGAGGCTTTTTGGGATGCTATTCACCCGGAGGATGTCGATCGCGTCAAGGCTGCTTTTGAGAAGCAGGTGCGGGGCGATTATGATGAGGAGTATCGGGTAGTGCGATCCCCTACGGGGGGTACGCCAACGGACGGTTCAGTTTGCTGGGTGCGCGATCGGGCTTTTCCAGTCCGCAGCCAAACCGGAGAAATTTACCGCATCGTCGGTATTGCCGAAGATATTACCCAACGCAAATTAGCAGAAGAATTCCAAAAAGTCGCTCAAACAGCTCAAGCTGCAAACCAAGCCAAAAGCGCCTTTTTAGCGAATATGAGCCACGAATTGCGAACTCCCCTCAACGCGATTATTGGTTACAGCGATATGCTCAAAGAAGATGCCGAGGAGTTAGGTTGCGAAGATTTTATCCCCGACTTGCACAAAATTCAAACTGCCGGCAAACACTTGCTGTCTTTAATTAGCGACATTCTAGATATTTCTAAAATTGAAGCGGGGCGAATGGAACTTTACTTAGAAACTTTCAACCCGGTGAATTTAATTGACGAGGTAGTTTCTACTGTCAAACCCTTGGTAGATAAAAATTCTAATATGTTTGAAGTAGATTGTGGTAGCGACTTGGGAATGATGTATGCTGACATTACCAAAACTCGTCAAATATTGCTCAACCTGCTGAGTAATGCAGCCAAATTTACGGAACACGGCACTATTACCCTCTGCATTAAAAGAGTTAAACATGAAAGCTTAACAACTCAAGAAATAGCAGAACCTTCCGACTTGATAATTTTTCGCGTAGCTGATACGGGCATTGGGATTTCCTCCGAACAAATGGAGCATTTATTTCAAGCTTTTATGCAGGGCGACGCCTCAACTACGCGCAAGTACGGCGGCACTGGTTTGGGATTGACTATTAGCCGTCACTTTTGCGTGATGATGGGCGGCGATATGCACGTTCAAAGCGAGTTAGGTTGCGGTTCGGTTTTTACAGTGTGCTTGCCGGCCCGCGTTGAATTATTGGTCAGCAGTTAGTCTTGCTATCCGCGACGCAATTGTTACACAAGAAACCAGGTTTGTTGACAAAAAACCTACGCTTTCAGATAAATTAGGGGCAATAAACTAAGGTGATGATACCATGCACCATAAGTCCTAATCCTAGCTAATTTCCCGTTTCCGCCGCCCCAAAAGTTGAGCTGTTAATACCCCACCAACAAAGCCAAAGAAATGCGCTTGCCAGGAAACTCCCGGCTGCGAGGGCAAAACTCCCCAAATTAAACTGCCGTAGAAGAAACCGACAATTAAAGATAACAAAATAGAGGTAAAGCTGCGTTCAAAATAGCCCCGCAGCAATAAGAAGCCGAAGTAACCAAAGATTAATCCGCTGGCACCAATGTGAACGGAATAGGGCGCGCCAGTCAGCCAAACTCCGAATCCACTGACTAGCACAGTGACGGCACTCACGATAAAAAAGTCGCTAATTTCTCGCAGCATGATCAACCAACCCAATGTCACAAAAGGGAGGGTATTGGCGGCTAAGTGAGCAAAACTGCCGTGCAGAAAAGGCATCAACAGGATGCCTTGAAGTCCGTCGAGGCTGCGGGGGCGGACTCCGTAGGCATTCAGCCTGCCTCGGAACAGGAATACATCGACAATTTCGATAATCCAGAGGAGGGAGACAAAGCCACCGAGAATGGCGGCGTGGCTTTGCAATTCGCGGGTGATAGCTTTGGTTTCTGGGTTGCTCATGGGTGGTGAGGGCGGTGATACCGATTATTTCTCATTGTAGAAGTTTCTGAGCGATCGCGAGCAAAGATAGTTGGGGCGGGGTTTCAGGGTTGTTTGCAGCAGAGCTTATTTAGAAATATGATAAGTTTTATTAAAAGTTCCGCATTTTCACGTATAGGATAATTCACCTCAATGCGTCACAATTGTAATTGAACTACAAAAGGAGAGTCAACCGAAGGTTGAAGCTAAAACGTAGAAGGCAAAATTTTTACCCTATCAATCAATTGTTGGGCTTGAAATGAGGACACTTTTTCAATCGCACACCGGAACTAAAAAAAATCAGGAACTACTTTTCTCGCCCTAAGTCATTAATTTAAGAAGTTCAATCCGGTAAAGTAAAACGAGATGCTGTAGATACTGATTGTAGATAATATAGCACAAGCTCTACAGAGAGTTCTTGGCACCTCGTTATCAAAGAGGAACAGAGCAAAATGAACGTATTTGAGCATACAGTCTCCTACCGAACTCTGCCAAATTGGGTAGGGTTTAGCAAAAAAGAAACCGCAGTTAATGTCGCTACAAATTCTCAACCTTACGGTCAAAAGCCACACTTTGACCCCTTGCATCCGCTAAAACAATGGCTTGATAACACTGCAATTAAAAGTCAAAAGTTGGCTCGGTTGCTGTGTAAATTTATTCCCAGCCAGTGTCCGTTTGAGCGAGAAGTCAAAATTTGCGATCGCACTTTATTATCCATTCCACCGCTGTGCAAGTTAAATCCGCTTTACGAGCAAATCGTTGGGCTGCGCTTTCGTGCTTTGTGTTATTTGGCTGACGAGTGTGGCGAGGATGTAACTCCTTATTGTTAATTCTGCAAAAACTTAAATTTCTACCTGTTTTTTCACCCTCCCTTATCCTTGTTGGGGAGGGTTTTTTTATTGTGAGATTATTCGGCGGTTGAAACCTCTTAACCTCAAACTCAAATGTGGCAAAGCGCCGGCCATTCGATTTTAGATTTTAGATTTTAGATTTTGGATTGACTTGCGCGAGATAAATACGGGGGCTTGAGGATTTTAGATTTTAGATTTTGGATTGATTCCACGGATAAATCACGTGGCGGGTACCACCTTTGAAATTCTTGGTCATTTGAGTTCGAGGTTAAATTACACAAACTTTCGTCTGCCTCAGCAGAAAAGCCACATATTCTGTTAGATCCCCGGCTTTTTGAAGAAGTCGGGGCTTGAAAGAGCGATCGCATTTAAATACTAAAGGGAGCGAATCACTCGTTGTTCGAGAATGCGTTTGCCTTTGTTATAAATACTAAGGCTGGCTCCTGTAACGATGTAATCGTAGGTGCCATTTTTTGCCACGTAACCAGTCCCCTCTTCAGTTCGAGCACGCAGGGCAATTGTGCTGCCGTTACTCTTTTTAACGCCGTAGTAATATAGTTGATTGGCGTGGTTGTAGCACAGATAAATCCGAAAGTTGCTGGTCTCGAAATAGTTTTCCACTTTCTGTCTTTTGCGAGCACAAAAATCCCTCACCAGTTTTTGAGGAGTGGATACATTAGCTATTTGTATGGTTTCAATCGGAGACTGAGTGCGAGACGCTGTTGGTGCAGTGCTTGTGTTCGATAGTCCTATAGCCAAGGTTGCCGCTGGATTGCTGGCAAATAGCATTAAACCGAGTAAGCTGGTTTGTGTGAGTCTTGCTGTGAAGTTCATAAGTCATTCGTTTAAAATATGTTGATGCGTCTAATCTAGGTAAGTTGGATTGATTAGGGCGATCGAACAGTACAGTTTTCACAATTGGCCTCAAGGAGGAAATCCTGGGATGCAATTTCCGTTTCCCCTGAGATCGGACACTATTCTCAATAAGCTTTTAGGGGCTGGCTAGAAGCCCGCCCCACAAGAGGATTGAATGTATAGTCGAAAGTTAGTTACTGAGAATGATATTTTTTTGTGAGTTTCCCTGCAACTGACTAGCCGACGGACAATTAAATAACTGGCACTTTCGATTGCTGATAGGACTTATGCACTAACAGGCGATCGCGAGGACAAAGCAGAGAATTATTTTAAATATTGGGCGCCAACTGCGGGCGCTGATGCTAGTTTTCATCAATTTCGATAAGTGCGATCGTGCGACACGCCCCCGTAACCCACGAGGGAAGTCTTTACGTGTCGCTTTTGGGATCTTCAGGCCCAGAGGGTACTTCTCCCCTTTGTTGGGCTTCCAATAAAGCCGTTTCTACGAGAAAGGCTATCAGGTTAGCCGTGGATCTGCCTTGCTTGTCAGCCCATCGATCCAAAGCTTCATATACGTAATCAGGAAAGGTAACGTGAACGCGCTTGCTCAATGTAAATGTTTGTTTGTTTGCCAACGCTCTTAATGGTACAAGCTTACGCTCCCGATCGTGTTGTTACCCTATTGTTAAAAATCTACTGACACATATTTGGGCTTATTATGTTACAATTCGTCTAATCCCATCAAGGCTCAGTCAAAAGCCAGTCCGATGCTTTCCGAGGGCTCAGGACTGGCTATGGCTCCAATTAACAAAGGAGATACACCTATTATGCCGTATGAGAAACGTCTCAGACCCTGGATTGTGGTTCGTTTGCTTCCGAATCTACAAAGGGTCGTTGTCGGTCGCTTTCGCAGTTGGTCTGATGCAGAGGGTCAATCGATTTTAGATTTTAGATTTTAGATTTTAGATTTTAGATTTTAGACTGACAGTGATTTTCGATCCGATCGATTAATTTTGGTTGTGAGTGGATTAAGTGCGATCGTCCGCTTGTTTCAGAAGGGCGATCGTACTTTCGGGCAATGTTAAACTGGACGCAAGATATCAATTGAGTTGGGGAAAAAACCGTGACAGCTATTCTACAAATAACAAAACAGCCAACAGCAAAGCGCTACTTCACTCCAGAAGAATATCTAGCCCTGGAAGAAGCAGCAGAGTACAAAAGTGAATATCGCGACCGAGTAATTATTCCCATGACAGGTGGAACTACAAATCACAATCGCATTGCCCTGAATATGAGCATTGCATTACGTCTTGCTCTTAAGGGACTTGACTATGATGTTTTCATGGGCAACGTGCGTTTGTGGATGACGAAAAATCGAATTTATACTTATCCCGATGTGATGGTAATTCCGGGTAAACCTGAGTGTTTCAATAATCGCCAAGATACGGTGATGAATCCTCAAGTGATTGTGGAAGTTTTATCGAAATCTACGAAAGCTTACGACCGCAGTGATAAGTTTAAGTTTTATCAAACGCTGCCGACATTTCAAGAGTATATTCTGATTGACCAATCTCAGGTTTATGTAGAACAGTATTGTAAGTTGGCAAATAAGCGGTGGTCGTATAGTCAGTACGATGAGGAGGATGCGGCGCTAGTTTTTAATTTCTTTCAAGTTGAAGTGCCGCTGGCAGATGTCTATGAAAAGGTGGATTTTGAGGCGGAGAATGAGATTGAAGAAAGCGGGGAGGAATAAGGGCGATCGCACTTGGTTTCAGAATGGCGATCGTCCTTTCCTTATTCCTCCTATTTTAATGCAAACTCTTCTCTTGAATGTCAGTTGAGCTGTATTGAGAATCTCCCCAAATTTCAGGTAGCGGTGTCACCCAAGAAATAGGTACAGCAATCACGTCTCAAGTTTCACCATCTTTAAAGACTTCTAAAGTATATCCAGATTCGGGCTACTTTCTGGTTGGATGGAGATGGTCTAATACCACTCCCGTGTCCCCTTTTTTTACTGGAGTATTAGGAACATCTTGCTTGAGTTTTACCCACTGAAATAATGTTGCTGTTATCATTGTTTAGCCCTCCTAGGACTTATCAGGATAAAGTAATTGCTCTCTAATAAACTTCATCATGCGTTCCAATATCAATCAATACAATCAACTCTTCTGCTGTTTCACTATCCCGATCGAGACTATAAATAATCCGACAATCGTACTCAACCCAACACGCCCATAATCCTTCTAATTGACCGCGCAATTTATGAGATTTTAAAGATGGTTCAAATTGGTCATTTGCTAAATTTTCCAAAATAGCCAACATTTTAGCTTCTAAGTGTGGATTTTTGCGAATAATCCGCTTAAAAGCTCGCTTAAAGCTGTTATCCCATACTAAATTTCTCATTCATCATCATCCAGTAAATCAGCTTTCAATTGTTCTAGATTACCGCGCTTGACATTCCCTGCTTTGAACGCTGCTAGGGTTTTTCTAGCATTTATAGCAATTTCTTCGCGACGATTTTCAATCCGCCGTTTTTGGATTAATTCAACTAATAAGTCTTGTTCTTCTGTTGAGAGAAATTCAACATATTCAATGACTTTTTGTAAAGAGATATAATCGCTCATAAACGTTAACCTTTATTTATTTGATGTCGTATTTTTGGCGATACCTCTCGATCGCCGCTTTCAGCTTAGAGTTAAGTTCTGGTGGGTTTTCAATCGCTGAGGTAACAATTTCCCAATTTGGTTCGGAAAGAACGATCGTTTCTGGTTTAAGTGGCAGTTCTTCGGCTAGATTGAGAGCAACTTCGAGCAGATATTCGCTCACACTAAGACCCCAGAGGGTAGCTGCTTTTTCTAACAGTTCTTTTTGTTCCCGATTGATAGTTATCTCAAGGGTGCTTGTTTGGGGAGTTTGTGTAGGGGTTGACATATTTTTTCAACGAGAGCAAGGTTGGCTCATTTGATATTATAGCAATTTTTTAGATGGGCGATCGCACGCTTGTTTGAGAAGGGCGATCGCTCCGACAAGAGTGTTAAACTGAATCTAGCGATCGTGTTAAGCAAGGAAAAAATAGCCGTGATACCTCTGCAAGAACAAATTGTTGACAAACTGAAAAATTTCTCTGAAGTCGAACTGCAAGAAATCCTCAACTTTGCTGATTTCCTGTTATGGCAGCGGAGAAAGCAGGAAGTAGCTTCGCCGCCCGATGAAACTGGCAACAGCAAACCAGCAAATATGGATGAAGAGTGCGAGGTTCATTATGTGGGTGGAGTTTTAGTCGTCAAAGCATCATCAATAAAAAATCAAGAATTGATTAATTGGGATACAATTATTCCCGATATGCGCGAAGAAAGAATCGGGAAGTTTATCTAAAACGAACGTTTTATTTGATACATCCGTTGACTTGTAGGGGCGGGTTCACCAACCATCTCTGACAAAAACTAACAATCTCAAAAACCCGCCCCATCCCCATGATAAATACCAAAAAACAATTAGGGGCGGGTTCACCAACCATCTCTGACAAAAACTAACAATCTCAAAAACCCGCCCTATCCCCATAATAAATACCAAAAAATAATGGGTGCGTTGCAAGCGACTATCTCCGAAATAAATCGCAAATCTCACATATCCGCAGCCTACCGGATGAGATTTATCGTTTGGTGGGGGCGGGTTTTCAATATTGTTTATTTGTGGCGCAGATGGTTGGTGAACCCGCCCCTACAATATCTAAAAATATTACAGATATTGTAGGGTGCGTCGCGATCGACAATCTCGAAACTAAATCGCAAATCTCGCAGCGACGCACCCTACCAGATTACTGCTGAGGATTACCAAGCAACCGTAAGCAAAATGGTAAGTTTAAACCTGCCAGGGGGAGGGATTTACGATGGGTTAATTGCTCAAGCTGCACTGAAAGCAGGTATGGATGTGTTGTTGACTCTTAACCCTAATGATTTTACTCGACTGGGAGATGATGTCAGGCGGTTAGTGCAAGTGCCGGGTTAAGCCGATCGCACGCTTGTTGGAAAAGGGATCTCGCTCTCATTTTCACTTCATACTAATACTTCTGATTCGCGGGTACGGATAATTTCTTCTTTTTAGTCTTGCTATTCTGTACTACTCTTAAAATCAGCATGATAAGTAACTTGCTGTATGAGTGTTTGTTTTTTAGAAAAATTTATTTTTTCGGTTGGATTAAATATTGTATTCATCAAAGGTTTCTCACTTAAATTACTAACTACAACTAAAACATATTCATCTCGGTATTCCAGAGCTTTTAAATACTCATTCTCAGTTAATCTAATATTTCCTGATTTATCTTTAACACCCTTGACTTCTACCAAAAAAAATTGGGATGTTTCAGAAATCTCAATTTGAAAGTCATAGCCATCCCCGAACATCCTAGCATCTTGCCAAATTCCTCTTTGAAAAGCAGGAATATTTTGATAATTCTTGATAAACAAATCTTCGGCTGTTTTGCCTGTTAGTTGCAATTGCTTAAATTTACTTTTAATAATTGGACTAACAGGTTGACTATATTCATACTTAGCTTGAAAGTTATCCTGTAAGTATACCTTGACTATTGTTGCGTATGAACTTACATCTTCTTGTCCAAAAAGTGTATCAATAGAATTTTTTACAGGAGCCAGATAGTAATTTTTACCTTGCCACCAACCTTTTCTAGCATTATCAAAGAATGGATCGAATGAATCTTGGCGATTTTTAATCGTACCAACAGTTTCAGCAACTCCTATATCCACCATTTTTTTGTAAAATTCTTGTTTTGTCTTCGCTCCGAAGGCTATGACAAACTCTTTATCAAATTTTGCTAGTCCGTATCCGATCAAATTAAGTACATCATAATTTGGATGTTTAGTTTTTAACATAAAATATATTTCCTATTTGATTAATATCATAAAAAATGTATGACTAAACTATCAGTAAGGTGGGCATTTGCCCACCCTACAACTAACTACGCGCCGACAGATTCCTTCGCTGCGTAAAGCACCTCAACGGTGATCTTATCAATTCCCCGATCGCGCGCAAACTTCTCAGTATTCCGCTTCACCTTACCCCGCACAAAACCAGGGATTTTATTCAACTCAGCTTGTCCATCCTTCGTCCAACCCATATCAGAATCAGCCGAGATACCCTTCGTAATCACTTCCTTGGTATCGTGGCCGCCGAAGATTTCCAGCAAGTGGTCTTCCATTCCCAAAGTAAAGGAATTGTAGACCAAATCTACGCACTGATTTGTACCTTCATAACCCAAAAATGGCTTGTAGCCGATCGGGAAATTTTGGACGTGAATCGGTGCAGCAATTACGCCGCAAGGAATATCCAACCGCTTACCAACGTGGCGTTCCATTTGGGTGCCGAAAATTGCCGAAGGTTCCGCTTTGGCGATCGCATCTCCGATCGCCCCGTGATCGTCCGTCACCAGCACTTCATCGCAATACTCGCTTACCTGTTCCCGGAACCAGTCAGCGTCGTGTTTGCAGTAGGTTCCTGCCCACACAACGTGGATTCCCATCTCGCGAGCCAAAATCTTCGTCATCGCGGCAGCGTGCGTATTATCGCCAAATACGACGGCTTTTTTGCCTGTTAAGTTTTGGCAGTCGATCGATCGCGAAAACCAAGCAGCCTGGGACACAAACCGCGTTTGTTGGTCGATGAAATCTTCGTAATCAACATCCGCACCTTGAGCATTCAAAACTTGCTGAATCTTGCGAATACAGCGCGCAGTTTCTACCACACCCATCGGCGTAATATCCACCATCGGCGTGCCGAATTCTTTTTGCAGATACTCGCCGGCCATCATCCCCAATTCCCGATAAGGAACCAAGTTAAACCAAGCCCGAGGCAGTCTTTTTAAGTTATGAACCGAAGCACCTTCGGGAATAACTTCGTTGACTTCAATGCCCAAATCTGCCATCAAACGCTTCAACTCGGTGCAGTCGTGCTGGTTGTGGAAACCCAGCGTAGACATACCGATAATGTTGACCGATGGTTTTTCGCTTTTACCTTCCAAATCGCCTTTTTTGCGGGCTTTGTTAATGTAAAATTGGACGATTTGATCTAAAGTGCGATCGGCAGCTTGGAGTTCGTTGACGCGGTAATGGTTGACATCCGCCAGCATGACATCGCCTTTGGCATCCAATTGAGCTCGGTTAACAAAGTTTTCCAAGTCTTCTTGCAGAATGCTGGAGGTGCAAGTCGGGGTGAGCACGATCAAATCTGGGTGTTCTTCTCTGTCTTTGCGGGTGATGTTGTCCACCACCCGTTCCTGGGAACCGCGGGCGAGTACGTGTCTGTCAACGACGCTGGTAGTTACCGGCGTAAAGTCCCGTTCCCTTTCCAGCATGGAACGCATGACGTTGAAGTAGTCGTCTCCAATCGGTGCGTGCATGATTGCATGGACGTTTTTGAAGGAAGTGGCAACGCGCAAAGTGCCGATGTGGGCTGGCCCTGCGTACATCCAATAAGCCAATTTCATAGGTATTTTTCCTGGTGCTGCTTGAGAATTGCCCGATCGGGCGATTACTGCTAAATTTTAAGGTTGTTTCTGATTTTCTCACCGGATGAATCCTTTAGAAATACTAACTTTCTGAGGACCGAGAGATTTGGGAAATGCTCAAACGCTTTTGCTGCTTGGGATTTGACTCGCAATTCAAACAACTTTACCTCGGTTTTAAGGCAATAATTCTTAATCTTTCCTCAAATTTTCTTAAGAGTTAAGCAAATTTGATTAATGTAGGGTTCGCTGCCGCGCACCAGACAAGGTGCAATAATTCTGCATTTTTTGTCAAATTTACTTGGCTTTAACGGTCAGTTAAAATTGTTAATCGATGAGCAAAATAGATATAATTGAAGGAAATTCCGGCTCCAGAAGCAACACTTACTTCCCTCAGCGCCTCGGCCGCAAATTGCAGTCAAGACTTGCACCGCCCGGTTTTTTTAGCACCCACAATTCGCGCCTTGTTACCGAAAAAATAAGTCTTTCAGCACTTGCGTATTTTCACGAGATGTGGTGGCGATCGACTAAAATCAAGCAATTGCTTGGAAGCTGAGATGATTTAGTTGTCAGCGTGGCGATCGAGTATTAGAGTAAATCATTGCACAACTACTGTATTTGCGATCTTGTTAACCTAACTGCTGAGGTAACGAAAGCCCCAGCGCGGTTTTGTCAGCAGCTCTTTGCTGTCAAGGGTTGCCTTCCCACACATCCCAAAAGATAGCTCTTGAGCGATAATGAAGAATAACATAGGATTTACGAAAAGAAACCCGGTTTATACGAAAAAATCTTGGGTTTGTCAACGACTAGCAACGAAGAAACCCGGTTTCTAGCCCGCCGCGCGTAAGTCCTGTAACATTGACCAAGCACACCTAATTTGAGAGAACCCAACTATGATGGCAATTCCCGGCGTTGCAGTTCTCGCTCTCATTTATGAAAGCAGCACTTCCCTGGTTTACCGCGGCCACAACGAGCAGGACAATCAACCTGTTATTATCAAACTTATCAAAGAAGACTATCCGACTCCTGAAGAACTGAATAGATACAAGCGCGAATATGACATTACTGACAACTTAAAGCTGCTGGACGGAGTTGTCAAAGTGTACAAGTTGCAGCAGGTTAGAAATAGTCTGGCAATGATTTTAGAAGATTTTGGTGGCGAATCTTTAAAAATTTTTATGACCACCCAAAAATTTACCATCTTAGGATTTTTGACTACGGCAATCAAAGTTGCTGAAACTTTAGGAGAAATTCACGCAAAAAATGTAATCCATAAAGATATTAACCCCTCTAATATAGTTTTTAATCCTGCTACAGGACAAGTTAAACTTATAGATTTTAGCATTTCAACTGCATCTAATTTGGAAAACTTTACGAATAAAAATACCAATTTTTTAGAAGGCACTTTAGCCTATATGTCGCCAGAACAAACTGGCAGAATGAACCGGATAATTGATTACCGCACAGATTTTTATTCCCTCGGCGTCACCTTCTATGAAATCCTCGCAGGACAGCTCCCTTTTACCACTACAGATCCAATGGAGTTAGTTCATTGTCACATCGCAAAACAGCCAGTACCTCTCGCTGAAATTGCACCTGAAATTCCTCAAGCTATTTCAGATATTGTGATGAAATTGTTAGCAAAAACTGCTGAGGATCGCTATCAAAGTGCTTGGGGACTGAAAGCTGATTTGGAATCCTGTCTGTTTCAGTTGCAAACTTCTGAATTTATTTCCGAGTTTGCTCTCGGCAGCCAAGATATTTCCGACAAATTTCAAATTCCTCAAAAACTTTACGGCAGACAGCGAGAAGTTGAAACTCTTTTAGCTGCATTTGAACGGGTAGCAGCAACAAATAATCGAGGCTATCGCATCGAAGATTCCCAAATTTCCGTTATCAAGAAAGAGATCAAATCGAAAAAAGAAACTTCCCTGTCTGTGGTGGCGAGAGGACAGCATAAATCCCGCAGCGAGATGATGCTGATTGCCGGTTATTCCGGTATTGGCAAATCTGCCATGGTGAAAATTTTAGACAAACCTATTACTCGCAGGCGCGGCTATTTTATTTGGGGAAAGTTTGACCAGTACAAGCGGACTATTCCTTACTCGGCTGTTGTCAGCGCTTTTTCGGAATTGGTGCGGCAACTGTTAACTGAAAGCGAAACTCAATTAGCCGGTTGGCGCGAAAAACTCCGCAGTTCCTTCGGTCAAAACGGACAAATTATTATTGATGTAATTCCGGAAGTTGAACTAATTGTCGGACCTCAGTCTCCTGTAGCTGAATTGGGCCCGACGGAATCTCTGAACCGCTTTAATTTAGTATTTCAAAATTTCATTCGCGTATTTTGCCAGCCTGAACATCCGCTGGTAATTTTTCTAGACGATTTGCAGTGGGCTGATTCTGCTACTCTCAAACTGATCGAATTGATGATGACAGATGAAGCTACCCAATATCTGTTTTTAATTGGCGCTTATCGGGATAATGAAGTCAGTCCAACTCATCCTTTAATGATGACTGTGGAGACGCTGCGAAATCAGGAAGCCATCGTTAATCAGATTGCTTTGTCGCCGCTGGGAGTGGAAAACATCACTCATTTGATTGCCGAGACTTTGCACAGCGATCGAGAATCTGTCAAACCCTTAGCTGAACTGGTAGTCAGCAAAACCGACGGCAATCCTTTTTTTGTCAATCAATTCCTGCAAACATTGTATCAGGAAAACTTGCTAGTTTTTCACCCGCCGCAGTCGGGGAGTAAGGGCGGCTGGCATTGGGATATGACTCAAATTGAGCAGTGCGCTATCACTGACAATGTAGTAGATTTGATGGTACAAAAATTGAGGAAGCTGCCAAGTTCAACGCAGCAAGTTTTGCGTTTAGTGGCTTGTTTGGGCAACGAATTTGACTTGAATACTCTTTCTTTAATTCATGAAAAAGAAGCCTCGGAAACTTTTTCTCACCTGTTGCCAGCGATTAAGTCGGGACTGATTCTGCCTACTTCGGAATTGGAAAGCAAGTCATTAGATTACGTGCTGTTTCCGCTGTTAATTCTGAATTATAAATTTTTGCACGATCGCGTACAGCAAGCAGCTTACGCTCTGATCGACGACTCGCAAAAAAAGGCAGTTCACCTGAAAATAGGCAGGCAAATTCTCGAAAACACTCCGGCTGAATATCGCGCTGACAGAATTTTTGAATTAGTCGATCACTTGAATGTGGCTCGATCGCTAATTAGAGACGATCGAGAATTAATTGAACTGGCAACGCTGAATTTAGACGCGGCCCGTAGAGCCAAAGATGCCACTGCTTATGTTGCTGCCTTGCAGTATTTGACCGCAGGCATGGACGGTTTGACCGCCGATATTTGGGATTCCCACTACGATTTAGCCTTTGCCTTGCACATGGAGCGGGCAAATGTTGAGTATTTAAACGGCTATTTCGAGCATTCAGAAGAATTTATCAACATAACTTTGGAAAAAGCGCGATCGGCCTTAGAAAAGGTAGAAATTTACAACCTGCTGATCGTGCAGTACACCCTGCGGGCGAAGTACGAAGAAGCCGTTAAAGCCGGAATCACAGCTTTGGACTTGCTAGGCATTGACTTACCGCTAGACGGGCTACAAAAAGTCATATCCGAAGAATTTTCAGCAGCTACAAATATTTTAGCAGGTAGAGAAATAGCTTCCCTAATTGACGCCCCCGAAATGACTGTACCAGACAAAAAAGTTGCAGTCAAATTAATTACAAACTTGCTCACATCGGCGTACCTCAAAAATCCCGACTTGTGGAAAGTCAGCGTTTTAAAAGGAGTAAATCTTTCTCTACAATACGGTTTAGTACCCGAAGCCTCTCTTTGCTATGCTGGCTACGGTATGTTCTTAAACGCAGTTTCGGGAGATTACAAAGCTGCGTATCAATTCGGCTTGCTCTCGCTGAATCTCAGCGAAAAATCTGGCAATATCGGCTTGAAGTGCAGAGCTTGTTCATCCCTGGTCAGTATTTTTTATTACTGGTTCAACCACATCAAAGATTCGCACGCGATCAGCAATGAAGGATATCAAGCAGCTTTAGAATCAGGAGATTTAGAGTATGCGGGTTATATCCTGTCCAACCGCATAGCTAACTCATTTTTTCAAGGTAAAGAAATTTCGCAAATTCTGGCCGACACGAGCAGGTATTTGCAGTTCAGCCAAAAAACCAAAAATCAGCTCGTAACCGATATATTATTAGGGGTAGAGTTAATCCTGCGTAACCTGAGCAAACTAACTCCTGAAAAGTTTGTATTTGAAAGCGAAGATATCAGCGAAGCTGAATACGTACACAACTGTCAAGCTCATCAAAATTTGTACTCGCTCTGCCTTTATCAGATTCGCAAATGCCAGGTAATGTACTGGTACGGGAACTTCAACGAAGCGCTACAACTAGCTTTTGAAGTAGAAAAACAGTTATCTTTTATTACCGGAGCGATACCCGCTACCGAATGGAATTTTTTCTTTTCTCTAACTTTAGTCGCTGTTTTCCCAAATGTTTCAGAAGACAAGCAAAAGGAATATTTGGAAAAGTTAGAGGAAAACCAAAAACAGATGAAAATTTGGTCAGACAACTGTGCCGAGAATTTTCTGCACAAGTACCTTTTAGTACAAGCAGAAATAGCCAGAATTTCCAAGAAAGATTCAGAAGCTGTAGAACTGTACGATTTTTCTATAAATTTAGCCCAAGACAATGAGTTTGTCCAAAATGAAGCGCTCGCCAATGAACTAGCAGCTAAATTTTGGTTGAGTAAAGGCAAATATCAATATGCCAAAATCCACTTGCGCGAAGCTCACTCGTGCTACTTGCGCTGGGGCGCAGTCCGCAAAGTTGAAGATTTAGAAGAGAAGTATCCGCAGTTGCGGGAAATGACCCCGCTCAACGGAAGTTTTAACAACAATCAAGCTACAACAACTATTCATACTTCTACTGGCAGCGATGCGAGAGTGCTGGATTTAGCAACTGTAATGAAAGCATCTCTGGCCATTTCCAGCGAAATTGTACTCGACAAGTTGCTGGCTTCTTTGATGAGGATATCGCTGGAAAACGCGGGCGCACAATCCGGTTTTTTAATCTTGCTTAGAGATGGAAAACTGTTAATTTCTGCTAAAGCATCAGTAGTTGCTGAAGATGTAGCGGTGCTGCAATTTACGCCTGTTGAAGAATGTCAGGATTTACCTGTGACGGTGATTAATTATGTGGAAAGGACTCGCTCGGACTTGGTGTTGAGCAATGCGGCTGCTGAGGGACGATTTACTGCCGATCCTTACGTAGCAAAACACCAGCTCAAATCTCTTTTGTGTACGCCGATCGTCAATCAACGCAAACTAATCGGTATTCTTTATTTAGAAAATAACTTAACAGTCGGGGCGTTTAATTCCCACAGATTGGAAGTTTTAAGGCTGCTTTCTTCCCAAGTTGCTATTTCTTTGGACAATGCTCTGCTTTACAATTCAGTGGAGCAGAAAGTCCAAGAGCGAACCCAGGAGTTAAATGAAAAAAACGAGCGTTTAGAACAAACTTTGCGCGAGCTTAAACTAACTCAAGCTCAATTAATTCAAACGGAAAAGATGTCGAGTTTGGGGCAAATGGTGGCTGGTGTAGCTCACGAAATTAATAATCCTGTAAGTTTCATTTACGGCAATCTCAATCCGGCTAGCGAATACGTTAAAGACTTGCTAAAATTGATCGCTCTTTACCAGCAGCACTATCCCGAACCTGCTGACGAAATCCTAGAGGAAATAGAAACAATAGAACTGGAATTTTTGAGCGAAGATTTGCAAAAGCTGCTGGATTCCATGAAAGTAGGAGCGGAAAGAATCCGGGATATTGTACTCAGCTTGCGGAATTTCTCGCGCCTCGACGAAGCGCAAATGAAGTCGGTAGATATCCATCAAGGCATCGACAGTACGGTGATGCTGCTGCAACCGCGCCTGAGAAAAGAGGGCGGGCGTTTGGGAATTGAGGTGATTAAAAATTACAGCACGCTACCCCTAATTACTTGTTATGCGTCTCAGTTGAATCAGGTATTTATGAATATTTTGACAAATGCGATCGATGCTCTCCTCTTAGCCAGAGATTGCCCGGAAAGCTCTCAGAAACAGCCTGCTATTACAATTTCTACAGAGGTGACAGACAGGAATTCTGCTATAATTAGAATTGCTGACAACGGCCCGGGGATGAGCGCTGAGGTGCTGCACAAGATATTCGATCCGTTTTTTACAACTAAGCCTGTGGGTTCGGGAACAGGTTTGGGATTGTCTATTTCTCACTCGATTGTTGTTAGTTCTCACGGCGGGAAGTTGACTTGCGTGTCTGCACCGGGAGAGGGTTCGGAGTTTATTATTGAAATTCCGATCGCCCCCAGGCAAGTTTTGTAAGGAAATAAAGAAAAAGGGCGAATGTCGGCTCTTCTGGGTTTGAGGGGATTAATGTATAATGAGATACAATGAATACGTGGTGATAGGCATGGACTTGCATCTTGATAGGTTGCTAAATTTACCAAATACAACCATCGAAAGTTTTACGGAAAAAGAAAATAAAATTATTCTAAAGCTGAGATTCTTACATGATGAAGCTCCTTGCCCCCATTGTAATACGCAGAGTAGAAAATTAAAACAAAATCGACCGATACTGATTCGAGATTTATCAGTATTTGGCAAAGTAATTTATTTAAATACGCCACGCCGCCAATTTTATTGTCATCAGTGTCAAAAACATTTTACGGAATAATTACCCTTTGTAGATTGGGAAAGACGATACACACAAAGATATGAAGAGTATGTTTATCAACGAGTGCAAAATGCGAGTGTAGAGCAGGTAAGTCGAGATGAATTTTTGAGTTGGGAGCAAGTACAGGGAATATTTAACCACCAATTTTCTCTAAAAAAAAAGGAGAATTGGGAAGAAGTAAAACGGGTGAGTATTGATGAAGTGAGTAAACGCAAAGGACATCAAAATTTGGTCACGGTCGTATCAAATATTGACTTAGGAGAATTGCTAGAAGTGATTGATAGTCATAAACAAGATGAGTAACTGCTCACCGCAACAGCGTTGCGGTATCGCCAATGATGTCAGCGAGCGCTATGCACTTTAGTTAGTAGGTGGTATTCCAGAAAAACTGGCCACAATCAAAAAGGAAGTTTGTGGAAAACTGGTTGATTCAATTTCTTTCAACGGAAAGTTCAGTTGAATTGTAAACCTGGAGGACTACGACCAGAAGACAGAAAGTAACTCATATAGTTGTGCGATCGCTTCGCCACCTTGCAGGCGCACTGTTTCTAAAAAGCTAAACATTTGAGCCACTAATTGAGCGCCCCAATCACTACGCGCTCCTCCAGTTACTTTCCGATGCACGACCACGGGGCGTAAAGCTCGTTCAGCATCATTGTTGTCAGGTTTAACTTCTGGATAATCTAAAAAAGTAAACCACTCTGTCCAATGACGTTGAATCCGGTTGGCTAATCGTTGGGCATCGGCAGGCCAACCTTTGACAGGCGCATTAGCGCTCTTCCATCACTTTAGCGATAGTATAATATTCCTGAAGTCCTCAAATAGTTAAAATGTATGGTACTACCCCGCC
>NZ_JAUBTB010000084.1:0-31979 GCF_036704965.1 Microcoleus sp. F10-B2
CGACTTTTTTTGACGCTTCTATTGATTTTAACTATTTTACGCTGATTTGGGGATATTTACAAAACCGGGATGCTCCCAACCAGAGGAGGATAAAAATATCAATGGTTATATGTATCTAGGCTCTGCGCTGGACGATTTAGGGAAACCAGACAAGGCGATCGCAATTTATCAAAAAGCGATTCAACTCAATCCTAAAAGTGATGCTGCCTATAACTACCTGGGGGTGAGTTTGCACAAGCAGGGGAAACTAGAGAAGGCGATAGCAGCCTATTTACAAGCGATTCAACTCAACCCAAAAAATGCCCAAGCTCACAAAAATTTAGCTTGGACTTTACAGCAACAAGGGAAGTTTGAGCAAGCAATTGAAGTCGGCAATAAGGCAATTGCATTAGAGCCAAACTCTATGAGCGTTAAATTATTGCTAAAAGAGACGGAGCGGCTTGTAACTATGCAGAAAAATCCACAATTATTGACCAGTCCAGAGCGATTGCCCAGTTTAAAAGATGAACCTTTAGTTTTATTCAAGCGGTCTGTTGTCCGAGTTGTTGTTAAAAGTTCTTCCGAATTATATTCGGGTACTGGCTGGGTGGTAAAACGGCAGGGAAATAAAGCGTGGGTTGTTACTAATCGCCATGTGGCAACGGCTGACAAAAATACGCCCCAGAGCGAGCAAAAAATTGAAGTTGAATTTTACAGCGAACCGCATTCTAGTGAATTACGCAAGCGGAAATCCGCTAAGATTGTTAAAATTACTGCTGCCTCTGACAAGCTAGATTTAGCTTTACTGGAAGTCACTGACATTCCGAAGGATATTCAGCCTTTAGCCAGATCCTCAACGCCTGTTACCCTCAACGCACCTATCCGCATTATTGGATATCCCTACACCGCCGATGATTGGACAGTTGCAACAGGAAAAGTCATTAACCAGACTGACAAAGAGTTACGAATGTCTGCAATTTCAGCCCCCGGTAATTCTGGGAGTCCCGTATTAGACCACCAAAATCGCGTTGTTGGCCTTGTGTGGGGCTCTAGTTCTACCATTCAAACACAGAATCAACAGCCAGATGGATCTGGTTCTGCTCTTGCTTTTCCGATCCAATCAGTTACAAAAAAACTGAAAGATTGGGGTATTGATTAGGCAATTGCTGTACAGTAAAATTGCTAATTCAATGGCTTACTAATAAAGGCGGACTTAACTAATCATCCCCTCAATTTCTGAATCGGTAAACCCAAATTGTCTCAAAATCCGCAACACATAAGCAGGTGACATTTCCCCAGCACCGATATCAATCGGAACAATCCTTTTTCTGCCTTCAATTTCACGCATATACAAACGATGATCTCCTTTCCCCTCTCGGTAAAACTGACATCCGTTTTGTTCTAAAATCTTAATTAATGCTTTAGGTTTTAAAGATGGAAGGTTTTTAGGCATAAACTTTCCTAAGTTCATAAGTATCTGAAGCTTCGGCATCTTCTAAAGCCAGAAACTCATGTAATTCATTAATAGAAAGAGGGCTGAGATAAACATCAGACTCTGATTTATAGACTTCGGAAAATGACTCAATAGCTTGTTTGAGTTTATCGATAGATTGTTCGGGAGTATTGCCTTGTCCCACCAATCCATTTTCTAAACACAAAGAGACCCAATAATCGGCACTTTTTCGGATAATCACCGTGTAGAAATCAATCATATTTTCTTGGTAAATTAGTTTTAATTGATTCAGCAAATTTTGAAAACACACCAATAAGATAACACCCGCTCGCCCATCTGAGAATTACCTCCGCAGAAACACCTGGGCCCCAGAAAGGTATAGAATACTTAGGATGCAGCAATCAATTTACCTACTATGACAGAAGACAAAACATTGACAACCGCTAGCGGAATTCCGGTTGCAGATAACCAAAATTCCTTGACTGCGGGTGAACGCGGGCCTATCCTCATGCAGGATTTTCACCTGATGGAAAAACTGGCTCACTTCAACCGGGAACGCATTCCTGAGCGTGTTGTCCATGCAAAAGGAGCCGCTGCATTTGGCACGTTTACCGTCACCCATGACATTACTCGCTACACCAAAGCTCAGCTATTCTCAGAAGTTGGCAAAGAAACTCAGGTTCTCCTCCGTTTCTCTACAGTAGGCGGCGAACAAGGTTCAGCGGATGCCGAACGTGACCCCAGAGGTTTTTCGATGAAGTTCTACACCGAAGAAGGCAACTGGGATTTAGTAGGCAATAACACCCCTGTTTTCTTCATCCGCGATCCCCTCAAATTCCCTGATTTGATCCACACGCAAAAGCGGCATCCCCAAACGCATCTCAAAGATGCTGACGCGAAGTGGGATTTCTGGTCGCTGAGTCCAGAAGCTTTGCATCAAATAACTATTCTGTTTTCCGATCGCGGTACGCCGAAAAACCACCGCCACATGGACGGTTTTGGCAGCCATACGTTCAGCCTCATCAATGCTCGAGGAGAACGGGTTTGGTGCAAATTCCACTTCAAAACCGTGCAAGGTATTGATAATTTCACCGCCGAAGAAGCGACGCGGATCAAAGGCGAAGACCCCGATCATGCGACTCGCGACTTGTTTGAGGCGATCGACCAAGGTAATTATCCCAAATGGCGGTTTTGCATTCAAGTAATGACAGAAGCCCAAGCCGCAGAATATCGCGAAAGCCCCTTTGACTTGACGAAAGTGTGGAAGCACTCAGAGTTTCCGTTAATTGACGTGGGAATTCTGGAACTCAATCGCAATCCACAAAACTTTTTTGCTGAGGTAGAACAGGCGGCATTTTCTCCTTCTAATGTCGTTCCAGGTATTAGCTTCTCTCCCGACAAAGTGCTGCAATCTCGCATCATGTCTTATCCAGATGCTCAACGCTACCGTCTCGGTGCAAACTATCAGCAATTGCCCGTCAATCAACCAAAGTGTCCGGTGATGCACTATCAACGGGATGGCGCAATGGCACCGGGTAACAACGGTGGTAGCGGGCCGAACTACGAACCCAACAGCCACGAGGATGCGCCGAAGCAAAACAGTGCCTATGCTGACCCAGCTTGGGACTTAGGAAACGTCAAAGTCGATCGCTACGATCACCGTAAGGGCAATGACGATTATACCCAAGCAGGAGACCTTTATCGCTTGATGAAACCCGACGCCCAGCAGCGACTTGTCGCTAACATTGTGGAAAGTTTGAGTGCAGCAAAACCGGAGATTCAGATGCGCCAACTGTGCCATTTTTTCCGCGCCGATCCGAATTACGGCCGCCAAGTCGCAGAAGGTTTAGGAATTGCGATCGATCCATCTATGATGGCTGCTGCTCAACCGGTTGGTGTGTAGAATCCGCGAACATTCAATTAGACATCTGCTTTTTAGCAGATGTCTATTCTCACATCTTGCACTATCCTCGCTGAACAGGCTTTCCGGCCTGTTCCACAAGAAAATCTACTCTTTGTGGAACAGGCCGGAAAGCCTGTTCAAAAAAGGATTATTGACAATGGTGCAAGATCTCAGTATTGAAACTATACGTGTAATAGGCACTCTTAGCCCGCGTCTTAGGTGCAAGTTAAAAGCAGTAAAGCTTAACGTTATGGAGTTGGGGGCGATTAAGAGCGGGATAGCTTCGCTTCACGCGATTTTTAACAAAGGTCTCTTGCAAAGCGACAGAACCCACTAAAATAAGTTGAGGAACTGCAAGAAAAACCAAACAAGGGAAACAAAACTATGACATTACCAGTTGGGTGCGCTGCCCCTCAATTTACCGCCAAAGACACCAACGGCAAAACCGTCTCCCTCTCCGAATTCGCCGGTAAAACCGTAATCTTGTATTTCTACCCCAAAGATGACACCCCCGGCTGCACCAGACAAGCCCAAAGCTTCAAAGCAGCCCATGAAGAATACAAGGGCAAAGATATTGTAGTTCTCGGTGTCAGCCGAGACAACGAAGAATCGCACCAAAAGTTTACAGAAAAATACGGTTTGCCTTTTCAGCTATTAGCAGATGTTGATGGCACGATTACCAAAGCTTACGATGTCGAGAAAGGCGATTATGCCAAGCGCGTCACCTTCGTCATCGACGGTACCGGCAAAATTATTCAGGTTTATGAAGGAGAAAATCTGAAAGTTGACTCTCACGCTCAAGATATTCTCGTCACCATAGTTTAGTCGCAGTTTAGTCGAAGTTTAGCCGATCGCACTAACACTCCTGCACGCACCAAACGGCTAAAAACCCGGTTTCTTCCTAGATGCCTCGTTGCTATAAGCAATATTCTCCTAGGAACCGGGTTTTTTTCGTAATTCCTGACCGAAAGCATCCAGGATACAAGCCCCCGGATTCATCCGTGGGGTCAATGCTTCAATTCTTTAATCTAAAATCTAAAATCTAAAATCGATAGTCCTGACCGAAAGCATCCAGGATACAAGCCGCCGGATTCATCCGTGGGGTCAATGCTTCAATTCTTTAATCTAAAATCTAAAATCTAAAATCTAAAATCGATTGACTCAGCCAGTGAGGGGTCAAGGGTACAGGGGGAAGCAACTTACTCGAACTAAATTCCTTACCTTAAAAATTGCACCACCAATCCGCTCAAGCAGGCATATATTCGGTTAAGGTGCTCATTGTACGCCTAAAGTGAGATTTGTGGCGCAACTCCCGCCAACAATTAAAAACTTATGCTGGAAAAGGCATTAACCGCCCGTAGGCTGAATCTAGGGGAGATTTTGTCCTGGTTCGAGTCATTGTGTTTGATAAAATCAGAAGTTATCCTTGCTTTAGCTGAATAATTAAGTAGGTAGGGGGATATATAATGACAAACAGCAACATTATTTTGAGTTACTTAGGCCCGCGAGAAATTGAGGTCAATAAAGCCGCTGTCTTAGTTGGCAGTTTTGACAAAAATCTAGTGGCAGCGATTTCAGCATTAGAAGGTTCAAATGCCCTGAACGTCGGGATAAATCTCTCTAGAGGCATTTGGAACATCGGTTTAGAAAAAGGATTCGATAGTGCAGGAACTCGCACATTGCAGGTGAGGGCAACTGATAAGACTGGCAAAGTTATCGGCCAACAAACAATTAACATCAAAGTTAATCCTGCTTCTGTGTCACCCGCTCAATTTTTCACGTTAATTACTCTCACAGATACCAAATTCAAAGCCGGAACACTGCCCGCGAGCAATCTTAACAACCTGCAAAAAGCGGACGTACCAGCCGGGAAAATTTATCAAATTAGGGACTACGAGTTAGAAGACGGTCACCTGAATGTTCAACTAAATAATTCAATTCCTCCGGTGGGAACCTCTGGTTTTTTCTACGAAAAACACGTAGTTATCACCAAAGGCGCAAAAATTCTGATCTTCGATCGCGCCGAGTTGCCAGTCCCGCCGCCTGGAATGCAGTTACTGTGGGTAATCAAAAAGACCTGGTTAAAGTTCACCCCCGCAGATTCTGGAACTTTAGGACCAACTCAGAAATTACAATTTAACTCAGGAGAAACTTTCAATCTTCTCGGCTACGCTTGCGTTGAAAACCATTTCAGAGTCGCTTTTGCTCGGGCAGTTCCTAACTTAGGAACTTCGGGATTTCTGTACTGGCTGCACGTTCAAATTTTGCGAGACGGGAGGGGAATTGAGTATGATAGAAATGCAGTTACGATGACAATCATCAAAACGACTGTGTTTAAAAAGCGCCCGATAAATGCCGCTAGCCTGCCACCCCAAGAAAAAATTACCTTGCCGGCGGGAATGATTTACGGAATTGCCGGATTCTCGATCGAACAAAGCCACATAAAAGTCTCTCTGACCGAGAATTTGCCGCAATTTGGCAATACAGGTTTCATTTATCCCGATTTTGTGCAATTCAGTCGCGGTGGCAAATCTTTTAATCCCGCTGTGAATTTAACTTATCAAGGGCCGTCAGAAGTTTTAGTAAATCAGCCGATCGTCCTTCGAGGTACTTACGATCGGCAACAAGCAGCAAAAATTGAGGTGATAGCTGAGGATACATTGCCCCTAAGCGTCACGCTAAACCAAACTGCCAGCACTTGGGAAGTTAATTTGTCTAAAGGATTTAGCGTAGCGGGAGCTCGGTGGCTCAGGTTGCGGGCCACTGACAGCAAAGGCAACGTTACTGGCAGCCAAATAATTTACATTACCGTAAGTTCCAATCCGCTAACTGTCGGACAAGGTTTGACCTTAAAGATAGTTTCTGACACTTTGTTTAAGGTAGCTCCGCTTGATTCTTCCCGGCTCAATAATCAGCAAAAAGTTTTTGTCAAAGCAGGCCAGACTTTGGCAGTTAGCAGATACGGATTTATTGACGGGCATCTCAAGGTGGTTGTGGATTCAGCAATTTGGCCTGTCGGCACTTTTGGCTATTTTTATGAACCCGACGTTCAGTTGGCAAAAGGTACTCAAATCCTAAGATTTGACCTGGCAGACGTACCGAATAGCAACGTCAGCGCTCAACTTTTGGTAACTCAAACAACTCAGATTAAAGCTAAACCCGAAGATTCATCTAAACTGCCTGCCGATCAAATTGCTGACCTACTTTTAGGCACTACCTATGCCATTACTGGTTATGCCTGCATTTTGGGGCATTTCCGAGTAACTCTTGCCGAATCTATTCCCGGTTTCGGCAATATCGGATTTATTTATTGGCAGGACGTTAAAATTAAAAAAGACGGCAAAGAAGTTCCCTTTGACCCCGATGCTTTGACGATGACAATCCTGCAAGCAACTGTCTTTAAAAAACGGCCGGTAGATGCTGCTAGCCTGAGCAGTACCGAGAAAACTCCGCTGCCTTTAGGTCGAGTTTACGGCGTGAATAGCTACGGTGCGGAAGGATCTCACCTGAAAGTTTCGCTGACCGAAGAACTGCCGAATTTTGGCAATACAGGTTATGTTTTTTCTAGTTTTGTTCAGTTCAAGCGGGGAGATAAAATTTTCGATCCGGTTCCGAACAATGTGGAATTGAACGTGCCGTATTTTTCGCAGCGGGACAATCCGCGTTTTGACTGGTCTACTTGCAACGTAACTTCGATCGCAATGGTGCTTTATTATTACGGCGTTCGTTCTCAGTGGGGCGGACAGTTGGAGGATGAATTGTTGCAGTGGTGTTTCGACTATGCCGGCCAGGGTTCTCAAACGGATCACAACGTGCTTTCGGCGCTGATTCAGGCCTACGGGTTTAAGACGAGTTTTAGTACGACTCGCACATGGGCCGAGGTGCGATCGGAATTGTTAAATCGGCGGCCAGTAGTTTTAGCCGGAGATTTTACTGCTGCCGGTCACATTCTTACTGTCATTGGCTACAATTCTCAGGGTTATATCGTGCAAGATCCTTGGGGAAATGCACTCACTGGTTACAGCGATACTGAGGGGAGCAAGTTGATGTATCCCTACAGTTACGTTAATCAAGTTGCGGGGCCAGATGGGAATGTTTGGGCGCATTTTATCTCGCGCTAAGCTTTTTAGGTGCGATCGAGATTGCGACAGTCGATCCGGCTAGGGTTGGCAGTACATTTGTGTCAATTTACAGCAGATTGCAGGTTTATAGGTACTATCAATATCCCCGTAGGGACACGGCAATGCCGTGTCCCTACCTCTCTATCAATATCCCCGTAGGGACACGGCAATGCCGTGTCCCTACCTCTATTAGATATATCGTTTGTATCGCAGTCTCGATCGCCCGCAAGATTACTGAATAATTTTAACTATTTTCATTGCGTTACGCCTTGTCCCATCTGCACAAAAACCTAATTATGGGAGAGGTCTAATCAAAAGTCGATGAGAAGTCGATGAGAACTCACTCAAGTTGTCAAATAGTCACCTGATTTAAGAGCAATACGGTAGAAAGTGCGATCGACCCGATTTGCATATCCCCCCATTCTTTGTAGGGGCAATCCCCCCGCAGTTGTCCTCGTGGGCGGGGGGGAGGCACTCTTGGCACTCCCAAGGTCGATCGAGGGACTATGTATCAATACATCTTTAGCAAATCTTTACAGAGTTTTAGGCAATCAAGCCTTATGGTGGATACAACAAATTTTCACTCTTTTTTAAACCAGGAATAGGTGGTGTGATGCCAAAATTGAATTGTCAAGTTTCAGGAAGTGCGATCGCCTTTATCGACTCTAGAGTAGAAGACTATCAAAGTTTGGTTGCCGGAGTAAAACTGGGGACGGAAGTAGTTGTTTTGGATCGGGATCGGGATGCGATCGAGCAAATTACGGAGATTTTGGGAACTCGGACTAATATTAGCAGCATTCACATCATTTCTCACGGCAGTCCGGGAAGTTTGCAAATCGGTAAGACAGAGTTTTCATTAGATAATTTGGCAACTTATTCGCAGCAATTGCAGCAGTGGCAGATTTTTTTGCGGGGGGGTGAAATTCTAATTTACGGTTGCAATGTGGCAGCAGGATCTCGCATTTGTCCCAAAGTCCGCCGGGGAATTAATTCCCCGTCTCATAGCGCAAGTCGGTTGAAACCGACTGAAAACAACCCGATTAAACAGTCCTCTAAAGAGGACTTTCGCTATGAGACGGGGGTTTCAACCCCCGGCGGATCGGAGGAATACGCCAAAGACGATCTACACGCGCTCGACAATGAATATGCGCTCGACAATGAATATGCGATCGATAATCAATATGCGATCGATCCTAAACACAAAATAGACGGTTTCACCTTCATCCAGCGCATCGCCCAACTCACAAATAGCAACGTTGCCGCCTCCAAAAACCTCACCGGAAGTGCAGCAAAAGGCGGCGACTGGGAACTGGAAACAACAACTGGAAAAATTGCAGCATCTTTAGCATTTCGGCCCGAAGTTCTAGCAACATACAGCCACGTCCTTGCCACCTTCAGTGAAGCCAGAAACTATAGTGTACCAAATGCTGGAGACATTGATACGGGCGACCTTAATGGTGACGGTTTCCTCGACTTAGTAGTGACAGGTAAGCAGGATCGCTTCTTCCCAAGAGATATTTCCATATTGTTAGGGACGGGCACTACGGGCAGCTTTGGTACTCCTATCAGTTTACTTAAGCCAGCAGGTAAGGAGAATCCCACTGGCGTTGCAGTGGGCGACTTTAATAAAGACGGCAAACTCGATTTAGCTGTAGCGAATCGTAAGGATATACAAGGTAACGGCAATTTCGTTTCCATCCGGCTGGGGACAGGTACTGGCAGTTTTGGCGATCCTACCAACTTCGGTGAAAATATAGATCATGCTTCGATCGCAACCGGTGACTTTAATGGAGATGGCAAGTTAGATTTAGCCACAACTCCTTATCTCGATAACTTCGTTTCAATACTTTTGGGAGATGGTGCTGGTAGCTTTGGCACTGCCGTTAAGATTAATACACAAACACGCAAGTTTACTCTTGACACAGCCGACTTTAACGGCGACGGCAAACTTGATTTAGTCACGTCGAACTATTCAGAGACTGATAACATCTCCGTTTTCTTAGGAGATGGTAATGGCAACTTTAACTCCCCCATTAACCTTACCTCCCCCGGAACTGAGTTTCGCACTGTCGTCACAGGCGACTTTAACGGCGACGGCAAACTCGATATCGCGGCCAATAACAACTCCAATAAATCTGTCTCAGTCTTCTTGGGAGATGGTACGGGTAATTTTGATACTGCTAACAACTTTAGTGTCAGACGTTCTCTAGCTTTTGGTCCCGAATCTGTGGTTGCAGGGGATTTTAGTGGCGATGGCAAACTCGATTTAGCTACGCCCAGCCACACCATTCGGGAACTTTCAGTCTTGTCAGGAGATGGTACGGGTAAATTTGGTACTCTCAGCAACTTTACGCTCCCGTATGCCCCGAATACTGATGGTTATATTGCTTTTGCGGTTGCGAGAGATTTTAATGCTGACGGCAAGTTGGATATAGCTACGGCTTCCGGTCAAAATGTCTCGATTCTGCTGAATACATCGAATACAGTTAATTTCGGTGCGGCCACTTACAGCGGCGTGGAAGGAACAACAGACACAGTAGTTAATATTCCCGTCAACATCACCGGTGGCACTCCCTTAAACGATGTAGTTGTGCCAATTGTCCTCGACTCCAGTAGCACTGCCACCGAAAATTTAGACTATACCTTTTCCCCTACTTCGATTACCTTCCCCGCAGGTGCAACAGGTGACGAACTCACCAAGAATATTGCAGTTACTATCAAGCCTGACAATCTCTCTGAAAACCCCGAAACTGTAATTTTCAACCTTGGCACAATTACCAGTGGCATTGCGGGCTTCACAAAAAAAACAACTCTAACTATTTCAGATCGGGTTTCTGTTGCTTATACCATTGCCACCGATACTGCCACCATTGACGAAGGCAATAGCGGCAAAAAACCTTTAACTTTCACTGTGACTCGCAGCAATGTCACTAACGGGGCAAGTAGCGTCAAATATGCGATCGCAGGAACAGCTACCAACGGCAGCGATTATAACAATATCGGCGGCACTTCTGGGGCAAAAACTGCTACTGGCACGATTAATTTTGTGACGGGTGAAACATCAAAAACCATCACTCTGGATGTGTTGGGCGACACCACGGTTGAACCCGATGAAACTATTATCGTCACCCTGTCAGATCCCACAGGCATCGCAGCGGTAACACCAATAATTACCGCTGATACTGCTACCACAACTATTATTAACTACACTGCACCGACACCGACACCAACGCCGACACCAGAACCACCAACACCGACACCAGAACCACCGACACCGACACCAACGCCGACACCAGAACCACCGACACCGACACCAACGCCGACACCAGAACCACCAACGCCCACACCAACGCCGACACCGACGCCCACACCGCCGACGCCGACACCAGAACCGCCGACGCCGACACCAGAACCGCCGACGCCGACACCAGAACCGCCAACGCCCACACCAACGCCGACACCAGAACCACCAACGCCGACACCAGAACCACCATCGGAAACTCCAACGCCGACACCATCGGAAACTCCAACGCCGACACCATCGGAAACTCCAACGCCGACACCATCGGAAACTCCGACGCCAACGCCACTGGAAACTCCGACGCCAACGCCACTGGAAACTCCGACGCCAACTTCAAGTGAAAGTGATTGCATTTGCAATACTATTCAGTATCCAAATTTGGATTTACCCAATGAAGCTGAAAATATTATCGCCAGCAATGGCAGCGGTGAAATTCAGTTGGGTACTCCAGACAATGACGCTTTTTACGGCAGTTCAAATCCGAGTATATTCGATGCGGGTTTCGGCAATGACAACTTATACGGAGGCGAAAACAACGATACTTTTTACGGCAACAAACAAAATGATTTTGTTAGCGGCGATCGCGGAGATGATATCCTGTCGGGTGGCAAACACAATGACATCATTGTGGGCGGTGAAGGTGAAGATCTCATTTTTGGCGATCGCGGCAACGATTCCATAAATGGTCAGGAAGACAACGACTTAATTTTTGGCAATGAAGGTGCTGATTTTATCGACGGCGGTAAAGGCAATGATATCGGCTATGGGGGCGAGGGAAATGATATTATCTTTGGTAGCAAAGGTGAGGATAGTCTTTACGGTAACTTCGGAGATGATAGTATCTGCGGAGGTGCTGGCAATGATTTCTTAAGCGGAAATCAGAATAACGATCTGCTAGACGGATGCCTGGGGAATGACACTATTTATGGTGGCAATGGTAACGATACATTGCTGGGAGGTAGCGGTGATGATGTTTTGTTTGCGGGCCAGGGTGATGACAGTTTGAATGGCGGTGATGGCACCGATCTTCTACTGGGAGGTAACGGTGATGATTGGCTGACTGGCGGTTTGGGAAGTGATATTTTGTCAGGAGGTGATGGTAATGATAAATTCTTGCTATCTGCTAATTCTGGCATCGATACTATCTTGGATTTTGAGGATGGCAAAGATTTGCTAATACTCGCCAACAATCTCACTTTCTCCCAACTGTCAATTACTCAAGAAAACAGTTCAACTTTCATCCGTTTGTCAGCAAGTGGTCAGATTTTAGCTTCTCTGAATGGAGTGTCTGCCAGCCAGATTAATGCTGCCAATTTCAATCAAGCTTAGAGGAAGTAGATATAGCAGATTGCAGTTTATGAAGTACAGGACACGGCAATGCCGTGTCCCTACGGGGATCGATCTAATATCAATTCTGTTAGCATCGGAATGATATAAACGGAGGACACGGCAGTGCCGTGTCCCTACAATTGATCGTGGTAGGGACACGGCACTGCCGTGTCCTCGCTTATCATTCCGGTGCAGCCGGAATTGATATAAAATCCATTTCAGCTAATCTTGCGCTGAATTTTGCGTTTCGCTGCACCAATACCTAGAATCCCAAATCCGGCTAAAGTACCGAAGATAGTAGCAGGTTCTGGTACTGGCTCAGCATAGCCTTGTTCAAAAGAGCCTTTAATGGCGATCGCATCGTTAGCGCACTCGGCAAAAAAGTTAGCAATATAGTTCCCCGAAGGCATTGATGATTTATTGAAACTGAATCCGATTGTTTGAGAACCTACTGCATTAAACTGAGCAAAATTAAGACCGAGGGCGCTCAAAGTTGCTGGCGTTAAAAGATTGATTTCTCCTACTTTTGTACCCGTAGCTATTGAGTTGAGAACCGTCCAGTTACCTGTTTGTTCAAAATAGGGGTCTGTGGCAGCTAAATCGCCCAGAGAAGGGGTTCCACCTGCTGATTGAACGCGATCGTTGAATTGACTTATATTTGTAAATCCAGAGTTAATTTGGGTGACGTTTTTAGCAGTAACGTTACTGTAAATGCCTGTTGTGGCTACGCTTGAGTCATTTCCTCCTGCAAAGCGGATACCAAACAAGCTGCCGTTTGCGTTAGCTGTATTGAAATTTTGACCGGAAAAATTGAAGAATAAATCGCCGTAGTTGATGTTGCCTCTTTGAGCTAGCGGGTCGGCATATCCTGCTAAACTTAGATTGGAGTTGATGGCGATGAAAGCTGTATCTGATGTTTCTTTGATGGCGATGCCGTAAAATTCAAATTCGCCACCGCCGATTTGAGCCCCTGTCACGCCGTCGTTGAAGGAATCGATCGCATAATTCCAGCCGTTAGATAGCGTTGCTGCTGTAGATTTTTGTGACTGTAGTGCGACAAGGGCACAGAAAATAGCTACTGAGTAAGTCCAGTAGATGCTGTTTTTAGCAATGGATTTCATAAAATGCTCCCGGGGAAATGAGTGTTAAAGTGTCCAGTCTGCTCGATCGACTGTTTTTAATTTTCAGTAAATCATACATTCCGACTCAATTTATTAAAGTTTCGGTAAAGATTTTGTCAGGCGATCGCTTAATAAGTAAATCCACCTGATTAAACATAAAATATGGCTCGCTCAAAAGCTTGCTGTGTATGTTTTCTTTCTTCTTACTTCTTGTTTCTTCCTTCTACTAACTATTCACCCATAATTTGAATAAATACAGTTCTATTTCGCGGCCCGTCTAAATCGAAAAATAAAACTGATTGCCAAGTCCCGAGTGCTAATTTACCTTCAGCAATTGGAATTACTTCGCTGGTATTGAGCGTCATTGCCATCAAGTGAGAGTGAGCGTTGATCGGTTCATCGGGCGGAACTATTCTTAAATGCAAGTCGTTGTGCAGGTATTTGTCGCCAGGAGGCGCTAATTTTTGCAGGTATATTTTAATATCTGTTAGCAATCTTTCTTCATCTTCATTGATTGCTAAAGCTGTAGTAGTGTGTCGGGAAAATACTAGCACTTGTCCATTTTTGACCGCACTGCTGTCAAGAAAATCGACAATTTGGGGCGTGATGTTGTAGATACTGATGCCTGACTCTGTTAGTATTTCGATTGTTTGATTAATAATTTTCATAAGTTGCCTGTCATCTCCAGCCCGATTCAATAATGATAATTATGTTTGTAGTGAGGACTTCAGTCTTCAAAGTCCTAAAATGCCGATCGCCCAAAATTATATTATATGCGATCGACCGCACCGACTCGCTCGCCGATCGATACTAACTGTGGAGGGGCACTTTTTCTGTAAGTGCCGCACTTGTTGCCAGAATTGGATAATCCGAAATTTTTTTGACCCCGCCCAAAAATGGAGCCAAGCCCCCGACTGCTGTAGTGGAGGGAGAAAAACTTGAAACCATTCGACTCTTGCGCAGGTGAACGGGTAACGCTCTTGTTCAAGATCCCGGATTCATCTGTAGACTTGCATTGGATTCATTCAGAAACTATCTTGAAAAGCATCAGCGTTCTTCTCTGTTTATCTGCTTTTCATCTGCGGTCAATTTATCGATCGAAGGTTGATGCAATGCAAGTCTTGTGGAGTAAATCGAAAATCGAAAATCGACTGACAAGCGAATTTCAAAGGTGGTACCCGCCACGCGATTTATCCGTGGAATCAATCCACAATCTCAAATCTAAAATCCTCAAGCCCCCGAATTTATCTCGCGCAAGTCAATCCAAAATCCAAAATCTAAAATCTAAAATCGACTGACGGCGAGGAGCGATCGCACGTTTTTACAACAGTCAACAAAGTTCCTGCAATACATCCGGTGCAGGCATCGCGGGTTCCTTCTAACTCGGGCGGTGTTTTCAACACTTGAAGCGCTGCATAAATCAATCAAATTTCACAAATAGTTGCGAGCAACTATTTGGCATTGCCATTTTTTAAATGCTGTTAACATATCGCCGAGAGTTCGTTGACTATCTTGACTCTTCCCTTCACTACAGAACGCAGCAGGCGGTTGATCGAAAGTCTGCATTCATCGTCGAGAGAGTCGTCCAAAACAGCGGCCATCAAACCGTAGCGATCGGCTAAAGTCAAACAACCCGTATCGCTAACAGAGGCAAGCATTTCGGAAATAGCGCCGGGAATAAGTTGAACTAAAAACATGAGACATTCCCTGAATTCGATACTTGTATCTTCTCTCGTTCTTGGAAAATCAAGAGTGACGCTGGCATAGCACAGAATGTGATGTTTTGAGACAAATTATGTGACAGGAACCCATCTAATTGTGTGACGATCGCGTTTTAATTCTGCGATCGCACTCACAACATTAATCTTAGATATTCCAAATTCCCCCTCTCCCCTTCCAATTCTAAAGATTTAGAGAGCTTTTTCGGTTATGTGGGCGTCTTTACCCATTACCCATGTATAAAACGCATCGGTCTTATGCGAAATATTCATAAAACTCAATATTTTGTAAAAATAGCTACGAATATTTACAATCGTGGGCTTTACATTAGCTCATAACCAAGGTGCATCGAAACGCAGCGATCGACCGAACCATCGGTAGCAACTATAACTATACATAGTTTGGCGCAGTTCGAGGCAGCGCCTAGTAAAGCTGAAATATACAGAAGACTAACCATGCTTAAAAGAAATTCGATCGAGTAACTAAATATACAGTTTTAAATCCATACACTCACTAAGGTTAGCAGGAATCACACACTTTATGCTCCAAGTCAATACTTCTCCCCAACAAGCCAGCAGCGAGGGTAAACCGATGACCCAAACAGTAGAACCGAAAGCCCAAGCGAGCCTGAACAAGTTTGAAAAACTCAAAGCCGAAAAAGATGGCTTAGCATTAACAGCCGAACTCGACCACTTCGCCGAGATCGGCTGGGAAGCAATGGACGAAACCGATCGCGAGCACCGCCTCAAATGGCTCGGCATCTTCTTTCGGCCAGTAACTCCCGGCAAATTCATGATGCGGCTGCGCTTGCCCAACGGCATCATCACTAGCAATCAAACCAGAACGCTAGGAGAAATCCTACAGCGCTACGGGGACGACGGCAGTGCCGACATCACCACCAGACAAAACCTGCAACTGCGCGGAATTCGCATCGAAGACGTACCCGACATCTTCCGCCGGCTCAAAGAAGCGGGCATGACCAGCATTCAGTCTGGGATGGACAACGTGCGCAACATCACGGGTTCCCCAGTCGCGGGCTTGGACGCCGACGAACTGATAGATACGCGGGAACTGGCGAACCAAGTCCAAGATTTGATTACGAACCACGGCGAAGGCAACCCCGCGTTTTCAAATTTGCCGAGAAAGTTTAATATTGCGATCGCAGGCTGTCGCGACAACTCAGTCCACGCAGAAATCAACGACATCGCCTTCGTACCAGCCTACAAAGACGGCAACATCGGCTTTAACGTTTTAGTCGGCGGTTTCTTCTCCGCCAAACGCTGCGAGGCAGCAGTTCCCCTCAACGCCTGGGCCAGTCCCAGCGACGTTGTAGATTTGTGCAAAGCAATTTTAACTGTATTTCGCGATCGAGGCCCGAGAGCAAACCGCCAAAAATCGCGGCTGATGTGGCTGATTGACGAACTCGGAATCGAACAATTCCGATCCGAAGTCGAACAAGAATTAGGTCGCACTTTGCCCGCCGCCGCCCTCAAAGATGAAATCACCTGGGACAAACGCGACCACATCGGCATCTACCCCCAAAAACAATCAGGGCTAAATTATGTAGGGCTGCACGTTCCCGTCGGACGGCTGCAGGCATCGGATTTGTTCGATTTGGCCAGAATCGCCGAGGTTTACGGCAGCGGCGAACTCAGGCTCACCGTTGAAGAAAACGTGATTGTTCCCAACGTTCCCGACTCGCGGATTGAATCGCTGGTCAAAGAACCGCTGTTGCAGCGTTTTTCCATCAACCCCGCACCCCTGACGCGAGCATTGGTTTCCTGCACGGGCGCTAAGTTTTGCAACTTCGCCCTCATCGAAACCAAAAGCCGATCCGTGGCAATGATTGAGGAACTCGAACTCGAACTGTCAGTTCCCAAACCTGTCAGAATTCACTGGACGGGTTGCCCCAATTCCTGCGGTCAACCCCAAGTAGCAGACATCGGTTTGATGGGAACAAAAGTTCGCAAGAACGGCAAAACCCTCGAAGGTGTAGACATTTACATGGGAGGCACAGTCGGCAAAGACGCTCATTTGGGTACTTGCGTCCAAAAAAGCATCCCTTGCGAAGACCTCAAACCAGTGCTGCGCCAACTGTTAGTCGATAACTTCGGGGCCGTTCCCAATCCATCTCAAGAAAATGTAGTTTCGCTCAACCGGCAACTGCAACTGACGGTTGACAGGGACGAAACGGCAGTCTCGGCAGCAAAACCTCAGACATCTACTGTCATTTTCGCTCGATCGGGCAAAGAAGTTGCTTGCAGCGAAGATGAGTTCATTCTCGATGTTGCCGAACGCGCCGGAGTCGAACTTGACAGCAATTGCCGGTCGGGAAGCTGCGGCACTTGCCAGCAAAAACTCCTAGAAGGCCAAACAGTCTACGACAGCCAACCCGACGCGGCCCGAGACTTAGAACCAGGGTTCATTTTAACTTGCAGCGCGCGGGCGATCGGCAAAGTGTCGATCGACGCCTAATCTAATAATGTGAGATGCGATGCGAAGGTCGCGAATCAATCTCACATCTGACATTTCCACCATCTCAAAGTACAACAACAATTCAAGACAAATGAGCAACCTTTCCCGAAGAAAATTCATTATAACCGCCGGAGCAACAGCAGCCGGCACCCTCCTAGCCCACGGTTGCAGTTCCGGTACCACCACATCTAACGCAACTCCCAGCAGCGCCACACCCAGCGCCGCCCCAGCAGTCAACATCAACCCCGCCGACGCCCCAGAAGTTACGGCAGCCAAACTCGGATTCATCGCCCTCACCGACTCAGCACCATTAATCATCGCCCAAGAAAAAGGGTTATTTGCCAAGTACGGCATGAAAGACGTACAAGTTACCAAACAAGCATCTTGGCCAGTTACTCGCGACAACTTAGAACTCGGTTCCGACAAAGGCGGCATTGACGGAGCCCACATTTTATCCCCGATGCCTTACCACATGACATTAGGCACTATTACCAAAGGCAATCAGCCAGTGCCGATGTACATTGTCGCCCGGTTAAATACTAACGGTCAGGCAATTTCCCTGAGCAAAAAATACCTAGATTTAAAAGTAGGTACAGACAGCGCACCTCTGAAAGCAGCTTTTGCAAATCAAAACGTTCCTATTGCTATGACCTTTCCCGGTGGCACCCACGATTTGTGGATACGCTACTGGCTAGCAGCCGGCGGTATTAATCCAGATACAGATGTTTCCGTGATTCCCATACCGCCGCCCCAAATGGTAGCGAACATGAAATCTGGCAGCATGGAAGCCTTTTGCGTAGGCGAACCTTGGAATGCTCAGCTAGTTACTCAAAAGGTAGGATACACCGCCTTAATCACTGGAGAAATGTGGAAAGATCATCCTGAAAAAGCTTTAGGTTTAAGAGGAGATTGGGTTGACAAAAACCCCAAAGCTGCAAAAGCAATTACAATGGCCGTACTGGAAGCCCAGCAGTGGTGCGATAAGGCAGAAAATCACGATGAGATGTGCCAAATCATCTCTCAAGATAAGTGGTTAAAAGTACCCGTAGCAGATATTATCGGTCGCTCTAAAGGTCAAATTGACTACGGTACCGGCCGCATTGAAGCCGCTAGCCCTGTCGCGATGAAATTCTGGGCTGATAATGCTTCCTATCCCTACAAGAGTCACGATGCTTGGTTCTTAGCTGAAAATATTCGCTGGGGTTATATCCCGGCAACTACCGATATCAAAGCAACCGTTGATAAAGTTAACCGCGAAGATATTTGGAAAGCAGCAGCGACAGCACTTGGCGTCCCCGCCGCCCAAATTCCTACTACCACTTCTCGCGGTGTCGAAACATTCTTTGACGGTGTGAAGTTTGACCCTGAAAAACCACAAGAATATCTGAATGGTCTGGCAATCAAAAAAGCATAATTAGTTTGTTGAGTGTTGACACTTGAGTGTTGACACTTGACAAACGCCTAAAATTGACGGTGTTGGGCAGAGTGAAACGGAGGGCTCGTTCCAGGGGCAAAACCTGCTGAACTCTGTTCAAAGTATCTACAAAAAATCGATTATTCACAATACTGCAAAAACAAAAATGGCAACAAACCTCGCTGTTACTAAAAGCAAAAATCCAGTAAATTTCGTTTTGGATCAGGTTCAAAAAAACCGCCGAAAAATCATCCGCCCGCTGGTAGCAATTACAGTTCTGCTCATAATTTGGCAAATCCTCTGCCACGATCCCTCATCCAGCTTACCGGGGCCAATTAAAGCTGTCCAAGAAAGCTGGAATCTGATTATCAATCCTTTCTTCGACAACGGCGGTACAGACAAAGGCTTGTTCTGGCAAATTTTGGCTAGCTTGCAGCGGGTGGCGATCGGCTTTACTTTGGCAGCAGTTCTCGGCATCAGTTTAGGCATCCTGATCGGCACAAACTCCTTAATGTTCGATGCTTTAGACCCGCTGTTTCAAGTATTCAGAACTATCCCGCCCCTGGCTTGGCTGCCGATCGCCCTGGCAGTATTTCAACAGTTCAATCCCTTTGAAGGCATGGGGGTGAAAGCTAACGAAGTTTCCGCACTTTTCGTAATCTTAATTACCGCCATCTGGCCGATCCTAATTAACACCACAGTAGGCGTTCAACAAATACCCCAAGACTACAGAAACGTCGCCCGCGTCTTGCGCCTCCCTAACCAAAAATACTTCTGGAAAATCCTGCTGCCCTCTTCAGTGCCTTACATCTTCACTGGCTTGAGAATTGGTATCGGTTTGTCTTGGCTGGCGATCGTAGCTGCGGAAATGTTAGTCGGCGGCGTCGGCATCGGGTTCTTCATCTGGGACGCTTACAACAGTTCTAGACTCAGCGCAGTGATTCTAGCAGTGCTTTATGTAGGAATCGTCGGTTTGATTTTAGACAGAATAGTTGGTTTCATCGCTTCCAAAGTTGTTCCCGAAGAACAGAAATAGAATTTGGGCATCGGGCATCGGGCATGGCGAATGGGGAATGGGGAATGGTTGCCAACTACAAACTGGTAGAAATTAGTTGTAAATTAATGCCCAATTCCCAATGCCCAATTCCCAATTAATAATCAGCATCATACAAATTACAAACTAACCTAAAATTACCATGTCAGTATTTGTTGAAGTAGACCACGTTGACCGCGTATTTAACTTGCCTAATGGAGAGCAATACATCGCTCTTAAAAATATCGAACTGAAAATAAAAAAGGGAGAATTCATCACCTTAATTGGGCACTCTGGCTGCGGCAAATCTACGCTGCTAAATATCATCGCCGGCCTCGACAAAGCAAGTCAGGGCGGGATTACTTTAGAAGGGCGCGAAGTCCGCGATCCAGGCCCGGACAGAATGGTGGTGTTTCAAAATTACTCGCTGCTACCTTGGCTGACGGTACGCGAAAATATTGCCCTAGCAGTAAATGAAATTTACAGCGGTAACTCTAAAGAAGATCGCGAGTTGGTGATCGAACACCACATTAAATTGGTCGGACTCGGACACGCGGCCGACAAACGCCCGGGCGAAATTTCTGGGGGGATGAAACAAAGAGTTGCGATCGCCCGCGCCCTGGCGATTCGCCCGAAATTGCTGCTGCTAGACGAACCCTTCGGAGCACTTGATGCTTTAACTCGCGGCGGTTTGCAAGACCAGTTGATGAAAATTTGCGAAGAAAGCAAAGTCACCAGCGTGATGGTAACTCACGACGTGGATGAGGCTTTATTACTGAGCGATCGCATTGTAATGCTCACCAACGGCCCGGAAGCGCAAATCGGGCAAATCCTCGAAGTGAAAATTCCCCGCCCCCGCAAGCGCATGGAAGTTGTCAACCATCC
The DNA here is from genome assembly GCF_036704965.1 of Microcoleus sp. F10-B2. Taxonomy (NCBI): domain Bacteria; kingdom Bacillati; phylum Cyanobacteriota; class Cyanophyceae; order Oscillatoriales; family Microcoleaceae; genus Microcoleus; species Microcoleus sp. F10-B2. The sequence goes on from NZ_JAUBTB010000084.1 coordinate 20,734, forward strand.
GAGTTACTACGCGCTGCGCAACGAAATGGTTTACTTCCTCAACCAGCAAAAGCGGGTCAAACAGCGCCGGGCCAAACAACAACCGCCTGCGATCGCCCGCAACGGCTTGGAAAAAATCAACCTCGACATCGGCTTTATTCCCCTCACCGACTGCGCGCCCTTAGTTGTAGCCAAAGAAAAAGGATTCTTCCAAGCCGTGGGCTTGGAAGAAGTTACTCTCAGCCGCGAACCTAGCTGGAAAGCGATCGCCAAAGGAGTCGCCGAAGGACGGCTGGACGCGGCGCAAATGGTCGCAGGAATGCCGGTCGCCATGCTGTTGGGCCTGGACGGTGAAGCCCCTGTGCCCGTCTGCAGCGCCCTCACCCTGTCTCGCAACGGCAATTCGATAGTTTTCAGCAAACACCTTTACCAACAAGGCATTCGGACATTAGAGGATTTCAAAGCTGCGATCGCCAAGACTCCGGATAAAGTTCACACCTTGGGCACGGTACACTCGGCCTCCATGCACAACCTGCTGTTCCGCTACTGGCTGGCCGCCGGCGGCATCGACCCCGACCTCGACGTGGGCTTGACCGTGATTCCCCCCCCGCAGATGGTATCGAATTTAAAAGCAGGCAACATTGACGGCTACTGTTCGGGCGACCCCTGGAACTCCCACGCAGTCAACAGCGGTACGGGTTTTGTTATGGCCCGTTCCCTCGATATTCTGCCCGGACACATCGAAAAAGTTCTCGGTGTTACCGAAGATTGGGCTCAGAAATATCCTCAAACTCACCTCGCCCTCGTCAAAGCGCTTTTGGAAGCCTGCGACTACTGCGACGACCGCCGCAACCGCGAAGAAGTCCTAGAGTTGATTAGCCAAGGACAATACATCGGTGCCGATCCCAAAGACATCCGTCCGGGGTTCCTCGACCCGTACAACTCCGGTACGGAGGCAGAACCAGAAATGCTCTACAACTTCAACCAGTTCTACGTTGACAAAACCAATTGTCCAGACCGCCTAGAAATGGTGTGGGTGATGGCGCAGATGGCTCGCTGGGGACTGATTCCGTTCCCGAAAAACTGGGTGGAAGTGGTCGATCGAGTTTTGCGGCCCGATGTTTTCGGTCAAGCAGTGCGCGAATTGGGTTTGCCGGATATCGCCAGAGATCGCCGGACGATCGAGCTATTTGACGGCACTGTATTTAATCTAGACGACCCGATCGACTATCTTCACAATGTCAAAATCAAGCGCGCCGTCCGCATTGAAGAAATCTTAATTGAACAAATAGGCAGTCAGTGTTCCATCAAACTGCCAGCATAACCAGCAAATAGGAAGGGAATCAGGAGCAAGAAATCAGGAAACAAGACTCCACATTTCCCGCTTCCTAACTCCCTAATTTCAAATTCTCAATCGAAAGTTGTCATGTCTAATTCCCCAACCCAAAATCCCCCTCCTGAAAATATGCAAACTCTCAAAACCCCCCAAACAACCAAAATTCAAACGGACAAGCCAGACTTTCTTACTATTAAAGACGTATCGAAAGTCTACGAAACTCCTAAAGGCCCTTACGTCGTTCTCGACGGTGTAAACCTGACTATTAATGAAGGCGAATTTATTTGTTTGATCGGTCACTCTGGCTGCGGCAAATCAACTTTGCTGAACATGATCGCGGGATTCAACGGCCCGACAAACGGAGAAGTGGCCCTGCAAGGTTCGCGGATTACTGAACCAGGCCCCGACCGCATGGTGGTGTTTCAAAACTACTCGCTTTTGCCGTGGCTGACTGCTACTGAAAACATTCACCTCGGCGTTGAAAATGTTTACCCGGAAAAGTCCGCAGACGAACACAATACGATCGTCAAGGAACACTTGGAATTAGTGGGGCTGACCGAAGCTTGTAACAAAAGACCGGGCCAATTGTCCGGGGGGATGAAACAGCGGGTGGCGATTGCCCGAGCTCTGGCAACTCAACCCAAACTCTTGATTTTAGACGAACCTTTCGGGGCTCTAGACCCAATTACGCGGGAAGAGTTGCAGGAAGAATTGCTGAAAATTTGGCGGCAGCACAAAATTACCGTCATTATGATTACTCACGATATTGACGAAGCGCTGTTTTTAGCCGATCGCATCGTGATGATGACCAACGGGCCTGCTGCTTCCATCGGCGAAGATATGCACGTTCCGTTCAGCCGTCCCCGCAACCGGGCGCGGATTATGGAAGATCCGAAATACTACGAACTGCGGAACTTTGCTTTGGAGTTCCTGTTTTCTCGCTACGCGCATCACGAAGAAGGTGAAGCAACGGACTCGGAGACAGAAGCCGTCGCGCTACCGATGCCATTACCTGCTAGCAAAAAGCCTGCGCTTGCGGAGACTGCTAACAAGCCGATCGCACCTGCACCCTTTGTGCCTCACGCTGCCGAACCCCGAGAAGCCTCGCCGATCAAAGGCGGCATTCTGGCAGTTTCCTGGTTGGTAGCAATGGTTACTTTAGCTGCGGTCAATATGTCGGGTATTTCCAGCCAGCTAAAGCAAGCGAAACTAGCAGAAACTGCACCGCAGGCGGCGACTGCGGCGGCGGTTGTGAGTTCTCCCCCCAGCCCGCAAATTGCAGCAAGTTCGATCGCGCCGAATGCCAGCCCTGCACCCATCGCTGCTGCTGCCAGTCCTGCACCCATCGCTGCTGCTGCCAGTCCTGCACCCATCGCTGCTGCTGCCAGCCCTGCACCCATCGCTGCTGCTGCCAGTCCTGCACCCATCGCTGCTGCCGCGACGGCTGCCTCGCCCAATGCAGCAACCAGTGCCACATCAGAGATTTCTGACCAAGCCGAACTTGATGCGATCGGACAGAAGTTGTATGCACAAATCGACCAAAAGTGGAGAACAATTCCGACATTTACCGAAAGTTTGACTTATCGAGTCAAAGTGAAACAAAACGGCGATATCCTACAGTTCGATCCCACAAATAAAGCAGCTAAAGATTTCCTCACAGAAACTCCTTTGCCGGTTTTGCAAACTCCTGCCGGTGCCGCCGCAGGCGCTGAAAAAACTGCTGAATTCCAAGTAACTTTTAGCCCCAACAACGGCGGCGTATTAGAAGTTAAAACAGGGAAGTAGGCGACATAATACTGCGGCACTAAATCTCTGATTGATATCAACAACCAAGTCAAAAGTAGTATCTGCCCGCTGTTTGAGTCCTGCAAAGATTCTTCCTAGCCCCCCAGACTTGGGGTGACAAGATTTAGGTCAGGAGTCCCTCTATTTGAGAGGAATTTAGGAGCAGCGAGAAGCTGGCTACAACCCAGATCGATCGCGAGTTTTAGTAAGAGAGCGGTTAACTTTAAATCAGGGTATTGTCCGTTGTTGTAAAGCATTTTTGCGGTAAGTTAGTAATTATTGATACATTATTTGCAGGAGCCCTCTGTTCCGATTATAATGACGAATTACCAATTACCCATTAGCTTTCAAAAATTAGCATCTAAAATCACCAGATGGAAACTATAAAAACTCTTTGCCCATACTGCGGTGTAGGTTGCGGTCTAGAAGTTGTTCCTGACACAAAACAAAATTGGAAAGTCCGGGGCGATCGCAATCACCCATCAAGTCAGGGCATGGTTTGTATTAAGGGAGCAACGGTAGCAGAGTCGATTCGGAGCGATCGGCTACTTTATCCGATGATGCGAGATGCTCTCGACCAACCCTTCCGCCGCGCTAGCTGGGACGAAGCTCTCGATGCAATTGTTAACCGCATCCAAACAATTCGCAGCACCAGCGGCCCCGATGCTTTGTGCGTTTACGGTTCGGGTCAATTCGTTACAGAAGATTATTATGTTGCCCAGAAACTCATCAAAGGTTGTCTGGGTACAAATAATTTTGATGCGAATTCTCGCTTGTGTATGTCTTCAGCAGTTTCGGGATACGTTCAAAGTTTTGGTTCGGACGGGCCACCTTGCTGTTACGAGGATTTAGAATTAACAGATTGCGCTTTTATTATCGGCAGCAATACAGCGGAATGCCATCCGATTGTGTTCAACCGATTAGCAAAGTACCACAAAAAACATCCCAATGTCAAGATGATTGTGGTAGATCCGAGGCGGACTCCGACTGCTGAAGCGGCCGATTTGCACTTAGCAATTAAACCGGGTACGGATATAGATTTGCTTAACGGAATTGCATATTTGCTGTTGCGCAGGCAAGCAATAGATCCTGAGTTTATTCAAGAATGCACGGCGAATTTTTCAGCTTTTGCTGAGGTGATTAACAGCTACACGCCGGAGTTTGTAGCATCGCGCTGCGGCATTACTGTGGGCGAGTTAGAAACGGCGGCAAACTACTGGGAACAGTCGCAGCGGGTTTTGTCCCTGTGGTCGATGGGAATCAACCAGTCCTCCGAAGGCACGGCAAAGGTGCGATCGCTGATTAATTTGCACTTGATGACCGGTCAAATCGGCAAACCGGGATGCGGCCCGTTTTCCCTGACCGGCCAGCCAAACGCGATGGGAGGGCGGGAAGCTGGAGGACTGTCTCACTTGCTCCCAGGCTACCGGTTTGTGAAAAATGCCGAACACAGAACCCAAGTCGAGGAGTTTTGGGGAATCGCACCGGGAAGTATTTCCCCGAATCCGGGCCGCACAGCTTGGGAGATGATTACCGGTTTGGAAACTGGCGATGTCGAGTTGCTGTGGATTGCAGCTACAAATCCGGTAGTTAGTATGCCGGATTTGGAACGCACGAAGGCGGCTTTGCTGCGATCGCCCTTTACTATTTATCAAGAAGCTTACTATCCCACTGAAACGTCGGCCTACGCTCACATCCTGCTGCCGGCAACGCAGTGGAGCGAAAAAACCGGAGTAATGACGAATTCCGAACGTCGCGTTACGTTTTGTCCCGGTTTCGACACTCCCTCCGGAGAAGCGCGCGACGACTGGAGGATTTTCGCTGAAGTGGGCCGCCGATTGGGTTTTGCCGAACACTTTGCTTTCGAGAATGTTGGTGACGTATTCAAAGAGTACGTGCAGTTGACAGAAGGGAGGCCTTGCGATGTAACTGGCCTGAGCCATGAGTATTTGCGCCTCCAAGGCCCCCAGCAGTGGCCTTGCCCGGAAAATCAGCCTGTGCCTCCCGGGAAGGAAGCGAAACGGCTGTATACCGATCGGCGTTTTCACACGGACGACGCGCGGGCGAGATTTTCCGCCTATCACTCCCGGGGACTGTCAGAACCTCCCGATCCGAACTATCCGTTTGTGTTGACCACAGGGAGACTTTACGGACACTGGCACACGATGACGCGCACGGGTAGAACAGAAAAAATTAATCAATTGCACCCCGATCCGTTTTTGGAAATTCACCCGCGCGATGCTGCCAAATTGCAGATTAAGGAGGGGGATTTGCTGGAAGTTCGATCGCGCCGCGGCAAGTCGCAGTTTCCGGCAAAAGTCACCAAGGCGATCGCGCCCGGTACTCTATTTGTACCGATGCACTGGGGTTATCTGTGGGCCGAAAGAGCTGAAGCCAATGCCCTGACTCATTCTGCAAGCTGTCCAGATTCCAAACAACCAGAGTTAAAAGCTTGTGCGGTACAGTTGGTGCTGGTTGGCGCAGAAACTGCGGGGGAAGTTGTCGCTGAAGTTGGGGAATTTAATTGGGCAAAATCTACCCTCGCCGTCACTTCTTGAGCTGGGGTCTAACTATGGGATGTTAAAACTCACATAAGTAGGCCGGCGCTGTAAAACGCAACTATGTAAACGATCGTTAAGTATCAAAATGCCAAGAAAGCAGAACTAGGAGACCCTGTTTACATAAAGTTACATAGTTCAGTTTAAGCCCGCCGACCTACTTAGTGCTACCAAGGTCATGACCTTGGTTTCTTGGCAAAGACTCACGTAAAATCCAAGTTTTTTGTCAAAAAACTTGGTTTCTGAGCAGTTGCTGAGGCACGATCGCAGGGTGCTCTACTGGACTCAAAAACTCTGTCGAGCGAGCAATTTTGAGCCATTACGCACCCTAAAAGCTAGGTTTCCCCGGCAGAACCCGGAACAAGGAAAATTAAATTATTCTGAGTTTTTCCTTCTTTAATTCGGGGTTTTTCCTTCTGATGAATGACTTCTGCCTTCTTTGTAATTAATCGAGTCAGACAATTGCAGTTTGCACCTGTATGTGCTATGATGTTTTTATAAGGCTTTATTTTCGGCAGTACAGTTCGTTCGATCGGCGTTCCTCCGGATTTAAATCTCTACACCCTGTAATTCTGGAGAATGTTCAATGTCAATCTATGTCGGCAATTTATCCTACGAAGTAACGCAGGAGCACCTCAACCAAACTTTTGGAGAGTACGGAACAGTAAAGCGCGTTCAATTGCCTGCTGACCGGGAAACAGGTCGGATGCGGGGCTTCGCTTTTGTAGAAATGTCTACTGAAGCAGAAGAAGCCGCAGCCATTGAGGCTCTTGACGGCGCTGAGTGGATGGGTCGCGACCTCAAGGTCAACAAGGCAAAACCCCGCGAAGAACGCGGTAACAGCGGTAACTGGGGCAACAACGATCGCGGTGGCAATTCTCGTCGCTACTAAACCACCCCAGCTAAATTTTTAGCTCTCTTGTGTTTTCGGTCGGAGCGAGCCTGGAGTCAACAATTATTGTCTGTTGAGAATAGTAGATTCTGCGATCGCACCGTTTATTAAAGTCCTCAAAATATTGCTAGCCAATAGTTTGAGGATTTTTAAGGGCAAAATTTTATTAATTAGGAGTTCGATCGCGTGCGATCGATTCCTGACAGAAATGAAAAACTCTAAAATACAGCATATTCCATGTAGATGTAGATCGCGATCGACCGGGTTTCGAGCAACAGAATCAGTAATGATGCCAAAACTGTAAAGAAACCCGGTTTCTGCGGTGTACTTCATAAACCTGGAATAGGCTGTATAATCGGCAGGCATAGCCGCCGCAGCCACCTTCCCCACAGCCTGGTGGCGCGGTGAAACGAAGCAATCGCAGAGTTGGGCGCTTGCAAACTGTACGGAACAATGACAGAATTATCAGTGAATGATGACTAAATCACTGGTATGCTGAAAAAAATATTTAGGCAAATTTCTAGGTTAGGGAATGAAGCAAATTTTCTGCATTTTACAGAAAGTGTAGAAGTAATAATATCCAAAATTTTATCACTGGCGATGATTTTGGTAATTATCGTCAGCGTTTGCGATTTGCTGGTTTTTTTAGCAAAAGAATTGGTAAACCACACGGATAATTTGTTAAAAGACACGTTGTTTGCCATATTTGGGTTGTTTTTAAATGTTTTAATTGCTCTGGAAATATTGGAAAATATTACAGCTTATCTCAAAAAGCACGTAATTCAAGTAGAGCTAGTTATTGTAACTTCTTTGATAGCCGTATCTCGAAAAATCATCATTCTTGACCTGGAAAAGAAAACCGCAGCCGACTTGATTGGTTTGGCGATTGCAATTTTCGCGCTTTCCATCAGTTACTTGATAGTGCGGTACACCAATCAAGAAAAAGATTAATATCGGGAATTAGGAACCGCCTCGCCGAAGTAGGGGGATTTTTTAATAACTAATATCATGTCCGGTCGAGCGACCGGATATGATATTATTCCAATAAACCAGGAGGAGGCACAATTTCAATTCGCCCTTGTTCTAAGTCAACAACTGGCACAATCTCTTCCACAAAAGGAATCAATATTTTTGTTGATTTAGGCTCTTTAACGCGAATTTTCCGTGGTTTGCGGGTATTTCTAGGGTCAGCGTTGGCTTGGGGAGTTTCAGGATGTTTTGGCTTTTCTAATTCTGCGGCGACAGTTTCCGACGCCGTTAGATTAGTTTCTACCTCTAAAAGGTCGTTACCTGCGGGAATAATATCACTTACCGTGCCTAAAATTTCCCCGGTTAACTGGTTAAAAACTTCCATACCGATCAAATCTTGGACGTAAAACTCATCAGATTCGAGGTAAGGTCGATCGGTCTTTTCAACAAACAACTTGCAGCCCCGCAGCGCCTCAGCACTATCGCGGTCTTCCACACCCTCTACCTCTACAGCATACAGCCCTTTGCCCGGAATGTAGCGACCGCCCAAAAACTCGATCGGTTCCGGTTCACTTTTGTTAGGGCGCAAAATCCACCGCTTCCCCGGTTCGATAAACCTTTCCGGGAAATCAGAATCGGGATAGACTCGCACTTCCCCGTCCAAACCTTGAGCTGCTACAATTTTACCGATTTCTATCCACTCAGACATACATTATATCACTCAAATTGCTAGTAATTGATAATGGGAATTTGGTATTTGGAATTGGAAATTAGCAATTGGGAATTGGTCACTGAAAAACCTTGAATTATTTTTATTCGTTCTTCCTTCTTCCCTCTTCCCTACTGCCTCTTCCTTCTTCCTTCTTCCTTCTTCCTTCTTCCTTCTTTACACCAATCCAGTTCTCAGCGCTACAACTGCTGCTTGCACGCGGTCATCCACTGCCAACTTATTCATAATACCGCGAACGTGAGTTTTAATAGTATTTGGACTCAAGTAAAGCGCCGCTGCAATTTCGGGATTGCTGTTACCTTCCACCATTAATTTTAACACCTCCAATTCCCGCTGCGACAACTGACCAAAAGTAGTTGTAGAGGCAGGGATCGGGGGTTTGAGGTGTTCGATGACAGTCCGCGCAATTTGAGGGTCAAGATATGTAGCTCCCTCTGCTGCGGCTGCAATCGCTGCTAACAGCCTGTCTACAGAAGCACCTTTAATACAATAAGCATCAGCACCACTAGAAAGGGCAGCAATAATTTCAGTTTCTGCCGTGTGAGAAGTTAACATTACTACTCGAACTTCTGGCAGTTGTGCTTTAATTTGCTGCGTCGCTGCTATGCCGTCCAGCCGCGGCAAACCGATATCCATCACAATAATATCAGGTTTGAGTTTCAGTGCGGCTGCTACGCCTAAATAGCCATCTTCTGCTTGTCCTACTATTTCTATTTCTGGGGAATCGGCTAAAACTTGCTCTAATCCCAGTTGCATCATCGGATCGTCTTCAACAATTAAAATTCTCATAATATGAAGGAAGTTCGGCAACGGATTGTGTAACGGATGTAACGGATGTAACGGATGGAAGTCGGAAGAAGGAAGAAGGAAGATTACTTAGTTGTTAATATTTTACATAAACTTATACCGAACCAATAACAACTAACTAATGACTAACTTTTAAAACTTCCACGAATTCGCCTGGTAAAATCCAGGTTTCTGCTGGTGGCAAAACGGCTAAACCACTTGTATTGGCGAGGTTAATTAAATTCGCTGAATTTTGGCTGCCGCTAGCAGGTTCAAATTCCCACACTCCCGCAACTAAATGTAGTTTACCCCAAACATAAGTTTCGCGCCGGCCAGGCGATCGCAATTCAGCATTACACCTAGCTTTGACAAACTCCGGTCCCCAAGCATCCGCGCCAAGCCCAGAAATTTTTCTCAAAGCAGGCACAACAAACCGCCAACAGCAGACTAAAGCCGAAACCGGATTTCCCGGCAAACCAAAATAGAGACAATCCGAATTTTTTTCACCTCGTTTAAACTCAGCAACCGTTAAAGGTTTACCCGGCTTAATCGCCACAGAACTAATGTGAATTTTTCCTCCCAACTCTGCCAATATTTTCTCAATATAATCGTAGTCTCCAACCGAAACGCCGCCCGTAGAAAGAACCACATCCGCCGTAGCAACAGCCCGGGATATCGCCTTGTTTAACGCCTCTTCATTATCAGGAACAATGCCCAATCGAATCGGTTCAAATCCCATTTGTGCCAACAAAACTGTCAAAGCATACTGATTCGAGTCTACCAGTTTCCCCGGTGCCAAAGGTTCGTCTGGCGATATCAATTCGTCACCAGTAGAAAAAATGGCCACCCGCAGCCGCCGATAAACGGGAACTTGAATGCACTGGGCAGTTGCTAACACCGCTATTTCTGGGGCTTTGATAGCTGTACCGGGAGTTAGCAAAGTTGTTCCTGCTTGATAAAAAGCGCCTTTGTGCCTGACAAATGCTTGCGGTTTTTCAGGAGAAACTAAGATAAAAATACGATCGCCCTCACGCCTTGTTTCTTCCTGCATTACAACCGTATCAGCACCGGCAGGCATCACCCCACCCGTAAAAATTCGCGCCGCTTGCCCCGATTTGACGGTATTTTGAGGCTGATATCCGGCTGGAATCTCTTCTACTACTTCGAGTACCGCTGGTTTTTCGGCGCTACAGTTTTCCACATCCGCAAACCGCACCGCGTACCCATCCATTGCTGAATTATCCCAATAAGGAAAATCGAGAGAACCAGTGACGGGTGCCGCCAAAATGCGCCCCGATGCTGCCAGCAAGTCTACAGTTTCTACATCCCGCTGACTGTCGAGGGGTTGCGCCAAATTTAGAACGATCGATTCTGCTTCCTTCACTGACAGCATGACTGTCTCCTTGTTTTGATTGCACTCTTGATTAAGTTTAGCAAAATATCCAGATATAGTGGTGATATAATTTTTTTGTATTTGGGCAGTAAACCTAATTTGTGGTATTAATTGCTTATGACTATTTCTCGCTTTGTTGTTCGACTAAATTGTTCATCCTTCTTCCTAGTGGCGCTGCTGATAATTTTTACTCAACTTTCCGGCTTAAAAGTCAGCGATTTATTCTTTCACCCTTATTTTTCCCCCAATCCCCATGTCGCCTTGTTAACTCGGACATTCCAGATTTTATGTTCTGTACCAGTCATTGTTTGTACTTTCACCTATGGATTAGCTCAAAATATTCAACCGCGCCATTCAGAAAATCGATTTATTCTGTTCTCGGCTTTGTTAACAGGTGGATTTCTCCTAAATGAAATTTACAGAATTCATATATATATGATAGCACTGGGAATTCCTAAGGTAGGAGTAAGTCTTTTGTACGCCGTTGTTTTGTCCTCCTACGGATGGTTTTTTCGGCGAGAACTGCAGTTGACTCCCTACCAAATACTGTTAGCTGGTTTGGGCTTGTTGTTTTTTGCGATCGGCGTGGATTCCCTGCATTTAAAAAACAAGCTTTTTTCCAGCTTACTAGAGGGATTACCTAAATTGTTTAGCGAAATTAACATTGCATTTTATTATTGGTATGTCTGTCAATGTTTCCTCCAGAAAGCTTTTTATCAAACTATTGATAGCTAGTGAACGCAGGGTAAGCTCATCTAATTTAGTATAAATTGTACTTGACAAAAAGACAAATATAAAAAATGTGGTATTTACGTATT